>NZ_NFHI01000029.1:0-31500 GCF_002159255.1 Massilimicrobiota sp. An80 | reverse complement strand
ACAAATCATATTCACATTTCAAAGATCTTACATATTGATGAGCTACCATAATCAAATCATTTAACATTTTCAAACTTTTTCATCAAATGACTTGATTTTTATATAGTTAGCTCCTTTGATATAAAAAAGGGGTTATACCCCCTCTTCTTCAATAGCATATCTTACAATTGTTTTGAGTTTATCCACTGGATTTCTTTCAGGATCATTTAAATAAATTTCATGATGAAAACCACTTAATTTCATTCCCTGAATTGTAATATATTCCATAATTTGTTTGGTTGTATTAATTTCTGTATTATAAGCTCCTTTATGCATCATCTGCACACAACGTCCTTCTTTAAACCTTTTTAAATAAACATCAACAAGATAAGGATTATCCTTTTTTAATGTTATATTTTCCTTAATTGTTTCAAAAGTCTGCTCATCAAGAACTTTAGGTTGAGCAATCATTAATGTAAATTTAATCATCTTTTTTCGTGTCACATCAAACTGACTATTATCATATGTATCCCATAATCCTTCTAATGGAGAAATGAGGTATAATAAATCCATTTCTTCTTTAAAATAATCTTTAATTGCTTTCGATAATATATGTAAAGCCTCTGCTTTTAACTTAAATTCTTCCACATTTGGATTTCCGATTCCATCAACCATCAGAAAATTAAACTCTGGCACATCTACAACATCTATTCTTTTTGTTGAAGCATCATATTGTTTTTTATACTCTCTTCTAATGCCTTCTTTCACTAAGAATCCTCCTTCCATTGCCTTTACATTATATATAATTTTCATAAAAATATCCACTTATTTTAGGATTTTTTTATTTTTTATCTTCGCATTTTTTATTTTTCACACAAAAAAAGCGATTTTTTTAAAATCACTTTTCATCCCACAAAACAATTTGGCGAGATTGATTTGTACGCTTAACATCAATAATTCTTTGATTTTCAGATCCTCTAAACTTTAAACGAATATTTTTTTGAGCTAATATAAATGGTCCATCAACCAATATATCAAGATAACTTAATATTTCATCACTGTAAGGTCCATGCACCTTGCCACCTGGTAACAGATCTTCATAAAGATAGCCTGTATAACACCAAATATCTTTATCAGGATACATTTTTCGAACTTGTTGTAATAAAGGTAACAATCCCTCCTGATTAACAAGTTCCATAGGTTCTCCGCCTAAAAGCGTTAATCCCGCAATATGACTTGGTTTTAATGCTTTTAAAATCAAATCAATTGTTTCTTGGTTAAATTCCTGTCCATAATTAAAATCCCATGCGATCTCATTGAAACATTCAGGGCAACGATGAGTACAGCCAGAAACAAAGAGCGAAACTCTCACTCCTGTTCCATTGGCTATATCTACTGTTTTAATTGTTGCATACTTCATGTTTATAAGTGAAGAACACGTTCTTTAATTTCTTGTGTTCGCCCTTGATTCCAGAATTGTGTTCCAATATATCCACATGTACGTCTAGCAACACTCATTTTATCTTGATTTGTATTACCACAGTTTGGACATACCCAAATCAATTTTCCATCTTTATCTTCTTTGATTTGAATCTCTCCATCATAACCACATTCCATGCAGTAATCGCTCTTTGTATTTAATTCTGCATACATAATATGTTCATAAATATGTTTCATCACAGCTAAAACGGCTTCAATATTATCTTGCATATTTGGAACTTCAACATAGCTGATAGCTCCTCCTGGTGATAATTTCTGGAATTGTGATTCAAATGTTAATTTTGTAAAAGCATCAATTTCTTCAGTAACATTAACATGATAACTATTTGTAATATAGTTTTTATCTGTAACACCTGGAATTTTTCCAAAACGTTTTTGTAAACATTTTGCAAACTTATATGTTGTTGATTCAATTGGTGTTCCATATAAACTAAAATCAATGTTTTCTTCTTCTTTCCATTTTGCACAGGCATCATTTAAATGTTGCATTACTTCTAATGCAAATGGTGTTGCATCTGGATCGGTATGTGATTTTCCTGTCATATATTTGACACATTCACAAAGACCCGCATAACCTAATGATATTGTTGAATATCCACCATATAATAATTTATCAATTGTTTCACCTTTTTTAAGTCTTGCTAGAGCACCATATTGCCATAAAATAGGTGCCACATCACTGACAGTTCCTTTTAAACGATTATGACGACACATTAACGCTTCTTTACATAAATCCAATCTTTCATCCATAATACGCCAGAACTCTTTCATATCACCTTTAGAAGAGCAGGCAACATCCACAAGATTGATTGTCACAACACCTTGATTGAAACGCCCATAATATTTAGGTTTATTTGTTTCAGGATCAACATATGGTGTTAAGAAACTACGACATCCCATACATGTATAACAATGTCCTTCATCATTTTTATCAACTTTTAATTCCAACATTTTCTTTTCAGAAATATAATCTGGAACCATACGTTTCGCTGTACATTTTGCTGCCAATTCAGTTAAATACCAATATTTGCTGTCTTCACTAATATTATTTTCTTCTAAAACATAGATTAATTTAGGAAAGGCTGGTGTTACATAAACACCTTTTTCATTTTTAACACCTAAAATTCTTTGGTTTAATGTTTCTTCAATAATTAAAGCTAAATCATCTTTGATTTGTCCATCAGGGACTTCATTTAAATACATAAAGACAGTTACAAATGGTGCTTGACCATTTGTTGTCATTAACGTAATAACCTGATATTGAATCATTTGGACACCACGATTAATTTCTTTACGCACACGATATTCAGCCAATTCATTAATTTGTTCTTCACTGACAGGAATATTTTCCTGTTCAAATTCTTCTCTTACTTCTTTTCTGAATTTTTGACGACTGACATCAACAAAAGGAGCTAAGTGAGATAAACTGATACTTTGTCCCCCGTATTGTGAACTAGCAACCTGTGCAATAATCTGTGTTGCAATATTGCAGGCTGTAGAAAAGCTCTTAGGTCTTTCAATCATTGTTTCACTGATGACAGTTCCATTTTGTAGCATATCTTCAAGATTAACTAAACAGCAGTTATGCATATGTTGAGCAAAATAGTCTGAATCATGAAAGTGAATAATTCCTTCTTCATGAGCTTTCACAATATGTCCTGGTAATAATAGACGTTTTGTAATATCTTTGCTGACTTCTCCTGCCATGTAATCTCTTTGAACACTATTGACAGTTGGATTCTTATTAGAATTTTCTTGTTTAACTTCTTCATTAGCACATTCAATCAAGCTTAAAATCTGTTCATCTGTTGTATTTGATTTACGCACTAATGCTCTCATATAACGATATGTAATATATTTTCTCGCTACTGCAAAAGCATTCAATTTCATAATTTCATTTTCAACAAGATTTTGAATTTCCTCAACATTTAGCGCTCTTTTCATTTTTTCACATTGATACTTCACATTATTTGTAATATTATCAATATCTTCGTCTGATAATCTATCTGTTTCTACAACTTCATTATTGGCTTTTTCAATCGCTGCAGTAATTTTCGTTTGATCAAATAAGACTTCAGATCCATTACGTTTAATAATTTTCATAAAAACCCTTCCTCCTTGTTATTGTAGTTGTTAGTTTATCATATTCATCTTTTGAATAAAAGGAATATACACCATCACTCAAGATTTTTTTAATTCTCCACAAACAAAATCAAAAAGCATTGATTATATCAATACTTTTTGATTTATGTATCTGTTTTCTATAAACTTGTATGAATCTATTATAGCTTATTCATCGACAAAATAAAAGTATAAAGCACATAATTCTCAAGAAAATAATCGCTAACGCTAATATTTCATTTCAAAACTTTTTTCATTCTCTAAAACTGCCAAATCTTCAACTTCACATTGTTCTATTCGAATATAGCGAATACTATGCATATAGTCAATAACCTGCTGAATCAAAGAAAGTTCTCCTTGTAAGCATGCTTCCACATCACCATTACTTAAATTTCTAACCCAACCTGTTAAATGCAAACGTGTCGCCTGTTGGTAAAATGTAATACGAAATCCAACCCCTTGTACACGCCCTTTAAAAATGAAATGTTTTCTCACCATATAACCACCTCTTTTTTTCTATTTTATCATTTTATAAAAATGAAAAAAAGAGAAATCGATATGAGATTTCTCTAATCATCCAATCCTTTTTTCTTATAACCATACATGAAAGCTATCACCCCTAATAGAATCCATACTATACAGACAATTATAGCTATCACTGTCTCCTGATTAAAGAAAGGTTGTTGAACTGACAATTGTGAATAAAGCGTTTGGAAAGATGTTGTTGGAAAAATAACTGCAATCTTTTCAATCATTTCATTAAGCTGACTGAACATAGGAGGCAACATTAATAAAATCATCAACGGAGAACTCAATGTTCCAGCACTCATCTGATCTTTAGAAAGTAGACCTACCAGTGCTCCAAAAAACAAGACACTTAAAGATGATAAAACATAAAAGATAAGGAAATATCCAAAATACTCCATTGGCTCCTGACAAACCAGGAAAATAAGAATGCCATCAATCAACATCAAAACCAGTGCAACAAAAGCTTTACTCAATAAGAAATCAGTTGCACTGACATTAGCCAACATTAAAGAACGTAAAGTATGTTTTTCTTTCTCTTCAGCAACCATATTGGCTAAAACATTCAGTGGAACAATAGAAATTGTCATAATAATACACATAACAATAACAAAACTCCCTGTAGCTCCCTTAAGAATATCCCCTAATAAAAATTTATACATCACACCAAATAAAACTGGCAAAGCCAACATTAAAAAAACATTTTTATTAACGAAGCAATTCTTTAAATCCTTCATAAACAAAGCTTTACAAATACGTATATTCATCATGATTCCTCCTTAGTCAATGTTAAAAAAACTTCTTTTAAAGTTGGTTCAATGGAATGAATCATTAATAGTTCATCAATATGTTCCAATTCCTGTTTTAAAAGTTTTGGATCTAAAGGAATCGTATAGTCTTCTTGATTTGTTTTCATACGAATCTGTTTTTTAGAATATTTAAGTTTCAAATCTTCAGGATGTCCACTTTCAATAATGTGTCCATGATTCAAAAATGCAACACGATGACACATTTCATCTGCTTCTTCCATATTATGAGTTGTTAAAAAGACAGTCGTCCCTTTCGCATTAAGTTTCTTAATAATTTCCCTTACCTCATTAGCAGTTGAGGGATCTAAATTTGCTGTTGGTTCATCCAAAAACAGAAGAGATGGTGAATGAATAATGGTTCTAGCAAAGATTAATCGTTGTTTCATTCCTTTTGATAATTGACTAACTAATTGTTTTTTAGCATCTAATAAATCAACTTCTTCCAAGACTTTTTCAATACAGCTTTTATCAATATCATAGATTTTTGCAAATAACAGTAAATTATCATAAACACTCATCTTTTCATATAATCCACTATTATCACTCATAATCCCTATTTGACTTTTTATTTTTGAAGAAAAAGGCTTCTCCCCTAGTATCTGAATATCTCCTCCATCACTTTTTAACTGTCCCGTCAATAATTTAATCGTTGTTGTCTTTCCAGCTCCTGAAGGACCTAAAAAACCAAAAATTTCCCCTTTTCGAACTGAAAAATCACATCCTTGTAAAGCAACTGTCTTCTGAAAACTTTTTGATAGTTGCTTAACCTCAATAACATTTTTATCCATCATACTCCCTCCTTTTTCCTACTTTCATCGTATCATAGTCATTTTTAACAGACAATCATTTTACCATTTCTTTCCTTTATTTTTACATAACATTATAATTCATGATCAATCGTATGATTTTGTGCTATAATAAAAAAGCAAAAAAGATGAAAGGAGTTTTCAAATGAATTTCAAATTACCTGTCACAAATAAAAAGAGAACCATGATCATAATTGCAGTAATTATTTTCATCATCATATTTTGTCTTTGTATCTTTTTCTTTTCAAAAAATCAAACAGTCGCAAAAAAAGCAGAGAGTCAGACAGTTGTTGCCAATCAACAATCAGATGATTCAAAACAAGAACAAGACACAGCAACCATAAAATCTGATAACAACTCATCACAAAATCAAGAATCTTCAAATGATTCAGCATCAAAAACAAAAGAAACAAATAAAGATACTCAAACACAAACATCAAAAAAGAATTCTCAAACACAATCAACTTCAAAAAGCTCACAAAAGACAACAACCAATAAAAGTTCTTCTACAAACCAAAGTTCATCATCAACCCATGAACATGTATGGAAAGACCATAAATCAAAAAGATGGGTTTCTAAAATGGTGACTGTCACAGACTACGAAACACAAACAATTCGTGGAGCAAAATTTTACACTTATAATGGAACAAACGAATTAGGACAACCAACATATATTGCAAATGGTCCTACTTATTGGTTTGAAGATGGATTTACTCAGGATGATTTGAAAAATATTATAAGCGAAGGTATGAAAAATGCCGATGAAAATGGTTTATATAACGGCGTTTATTACGGTAACTATCAAAATGTCACAAAAACAGAAAAAGTAGAAGTTGGTTCTCATCAAGAAGATCAGGGCTATTATGAGGAATATGTAGATTATCAATATTGCAGTATTTGTGGTGCAAAAAAATAAAAAATACGACAACGACTAACATTTTAGTCATTGTTGTATTTTTTTATATCAATGTTTTAAAATAATTAGATTTGAGATTACTCTTTATTTCTTCATTAGAATATAAGATAAATTATATCCTAATAAACTCATCATATTTCCTATAAGGAAAAAAAGAAAAGGCATTCCATCTATCAACATATAATAAATCTTTGGAGGATAAACTTTTGGCAATATAAATAAGCAAATAAAACCCGCAACAATCAATATAAACCAAACTATCAAACATATAACATCCATCTTCCTATCATTTTTATCCATCAACAACAATCCATTCCAAACAGATGTCATAATCCCTAATCCTATGAATATCCATGTGATAGTCAATAAATAATTATATTGGGATATAAAAACCAATATATCATAACGAATGTATTGATAATACATCATCAACATCAAGTAGAAAACAGGAAATATCAAAATATAAATCTTTTTTAAAATCCTTCTCTTCATTTTAACTCACCTCAATCTACTTTAAGTATATCATTTTTCATTCAATGTTTCATAAATATATCATTTCATCAAAAAAGCTGTTAACATATATAGTCAACAGCTTCAACATCTATTCTTTATTTTTTGTTATGAGTAATAAAGTTATAGGCATCTTTACACATATCTTCTAATGTTTTTTCAGCTACCCAATCAAGTTCTTCTCTTGCTTTTGTTGGATCAGCATAACAAGTTGCAATATCTCCAGCACGTCTTGGTTTGATTTCATAATTGATTGTTACATTGTTCGCTTTTTCATAAGCTTTCACAATATCTAAAACACTATAACCATGACCAGTTCCTAAATTATAAGTATAAACACCATGATCACCAACAAGTTTCTTTAAAGCTTTCACATGTCCTTTAGCTAAATCGACAACGTGAATATAATCTCTGACTCCTGTTCCATCAGGTGTATCATAATCATTTCCAAAAACACCTAAGCATTCTAATTCTCCTACTGCAACTTTAGAAATATATGGAACTAAGTTATTTGGTATACCATTTGGATCTTCTCCTAATAATCCACTTTCATGTGCACCAATAGGATTAAAATATCTTAATAAAACAATATTCCATTCATGATCTGAAATATAAATATCTCTTAATATATTTTCAATCATTAATTTTGTTGTTCCATATGGATTTGTTGTTGGTCCTAATGGGAAATCTTCTTGAATAGGAACTGTGTGAGGATTTCCATAAACAGTTGCACTTGATGAGAAAATCAAATTTTTACAATTATATTTTCTTAACAATTGACATAAAACAAGTGTACTCAATAAATTGTTTTGATAATATTCCATTGGTTTTTGAACTGATTCACCCACTGCCTTATACCCAGCAAAATGAATAGCCCCATCAATTTGATTATCTTGAAAAACTTTTTCCATTGCTTCTAAATCACAACAATCTACTTCATAAAAAGCAGGTCTTTTTCCAGTGATTTTTGCAATGTTATCTAATGCTTCAGGTTTAGAATTATAAAAGTTATCTACAATGACAACCTCATGTCCTTCCTGCATCAATTCTACAACTGTGTGGCTTCCAATATATCCTGCGCCACCTGTTACTAATATTCTCATTTGTTTTCCTCCCTTAAATAGTCATCAAATATCTTTTGAATCGTCTCTTTTGTTATAGCGCCTTCATGTAATTTCTTTGTTCCTTCAAAAAAACAAGGAACATAATAATAATCATAAGTATCAGCCAATTCACTCTGTTCACTTTCTTCAATCATTTCTAAAGGAATACGTTGATACTTTGCATCCTGCTGATACAATTCTTGTATCCAGGCTAATGCCTGACGACAATATGGACAATTCTTTAAATAAAATAATTTCATATTAAATTAACCTCATTGTCTTAATCACAACAGGTTCAATTGGACAATCACGAGCATCTGTTGGGACATTAGCGATTTCATCAATCACATGTTTCCCTTTTGTGATTTTTCCAAAAGCTGCATACTCCCCATCTAAATGAGGTGCATCTTCATGCATGATAAAAAACTGTGAGCTGGCAGAATCCTTAATCATCGTACGTGCCATGGAAAGCACTCCTCTTGTATGTAATAAAGGATTATCAATACCATTGCTTTTAAATTCACCTTTAATCGCTGGTGTTTCATGAATATGCATATCTTTATCATATCCTCCACCTTGAATCATAAAGCCAGCAATGACACGATGGAAAATCAATCCATCATAAAAGTGGCTTTCAATCAGGTCAACAAAATTCTTCACAGTACGAGGCGCAATCTCAGGATATAATTCACCAGACATTACTTCTCCATTTTCCATTTCAATTTCAAAATCAATCGTTTTCATAACTTATCCTCTTTCTCTTCAATCATTCGATCATTTTTCTGTATTGTTTGTTCTTTTTTCTTTTGTAAATAAAATTTTATACCAAAAAATAAAACAATTAATGCTATTAAACCTAATAATAGATGTACTATTTTATTCATTTGTTCAAATTGATATGCTAAAGCGACAGTTAAACATAGATTGAGAATCAGTAAAGCTCCCGTGGTTTTAATTCTATGATTATAAAGACAGTCCAATGCTAAAGCATTTGACAAAAACAATATAATAATCAGTCCTACTTCCATGTTTTATCCTCCTGACACTATCATAACATCTTTTTCAATAAATTTCACTATAATTATGCTGTAACCGTTTTCATTAAATTATAAATATGTTAAAATGAAAGAAAGATATTCCAAAAAAATATTAAAGGAGCGTGATGATAATGAGAGCTTATCACTCAAACGAAATTGGAAATGTCGTTGTGTTAGGTCACTCTGGGAGTGGCAAAACCAGTGTGATTGAAGCCATGGCTTATCGTGCTGGTTTAACAAATCGTATTGGAAGAATTGAAGACGGGAATACCCTTAGTGATTATTCACCTGAAGAAATCAAAAGACATTCTTCTGTAGGATTATCTGTTATTCCTCTTGAATGGAACAACTGTAAAATCAATTTGTTAGATACGCCTGGTTCTTTTGATTTTATCGGTGAAGTAGAAGCGGCTTTAAAGGTTGCTGAAAGTGCATTAATTGTTGTACCTGCTACAGAAGGTATTAGTGTTGGTACTAAGGAAGCAATGCATAAAGCTTATGACAAAGCTAAAATGATTTATATTAGTGGCTTAGATTACCCTAATGCTGCCTATCATCAAAAACTTGAAGATTTAAAAAT
Organism: Massilimicrobiota sp. An80; assembly: GCF_002159255.1. Lineage (NCBI taxonomy): Bacteria > Bacillati > Bacillota > Erysipelotrichia > Erysipelotrichales > Erysipelotrichaceae > Massiliimicrobium > Massilimicrobiota sp. An80. Next base: position 21,614 of record NZ_NFHI01000029.1, on the reverse strand, counting down.
GACTTATGGTAAAGCTATTGCACCGATTCAAGTGCCAATCATGGAAGGTCATAAAATGGTAGGTTATGTCAATGTTGCGAAAATGGAAGGTCGTTATTTTGATGGTGAACAGACTCATCCTTGTCCTATTCCTGATAATATGTGGGACGAAATAACACCTATTAAAAACATGATTGACGAAGCTGTCGCGAATACCAATGACGAATTATTAGAAAAATATATTAATGAAGAACCTTTTACAAAAGAAGAAATTTCTTGGGCATTACGTCAAGGTGTTATGAATAAAACATTGATTCCTGTTTTATGTGGAACAAATCAAATTGGTATTCAAATCATTTTAAATTCTATGGTGGCATTCTTTAGTGCTGCTGGAGATATGGTTAATTCTATGGTTGTGCATAATGAAGAAACGGATGAAGATGATTTGATTGGTTATGATGAATCTTTAGCTCCATCATTATTTGTTTTTAAAACAATTGCCGATCCTTTTGTTGGTCGTATTTCTTTATTTAAAGTTTGTACAGGTTCTATTCGTACAGGTATCACATTATTTAATGTACAGAAAAAAGAAGCTGAAAAGATCAATAAACTTTATGTGATGAAAGGTAAAGATTTGATTGAAACAGATTGCCTCTATGCTGGGGATATTGGTGCTTTATCTAAATTATCATATACACAAACGAATGATACTTTATGTACTTTAGATTATCGTATGACTTATGAAACTATTTTATTTTCAAAACCATACTATGGTAAAGCTATTAAACCTGTAGGTAAGGCTAATGAAGAAAAAATTACAAATGCTATTAATAAACTTCTAGAAGAAGATAAAACATTAAAATTTGAAAACAATCCAGAAACAAAACAACAATGTATTTATGGTATTGGTGATATTCATATTGATAGTGTTGTTTCTAAATTAAAAGAAAGATTTAAGATTGATGTCACTTTAGATAATATTATTATTCCTTATCGTGAAACAATTCGTGGTCAAGTGACACAAAGATATAAATATAAGAAACAATCAGGTGGACATGGACAATATGGTGATGTTGAAATGACATTTGAACCTTTACATGATTATACTGTTCCTTTTGTCTTTGAAGAAAAAATCTTTGGTGGAGCCGTTCCTAAAGCTTATTTCCCTGCTGTAGAAAAAGGTTTAGTAGAAGCAACAAAACATGGTATTTTGGCACAGTACCCTGTTTTAGGTATTAAAGCCACTTTGATTGATGGTTCATATCACAGTGTCGATTCTTCTGAAATGGCATTTAAAACAGCTACAATTATGTGTTTTAAAGAAGCTATGGAAAAAGCAAAACCAGCTTTATTAGAACCATTCATGACTTTACACGTTTATATTGATGAACAATTTACGGGAGATATTATGGGACATTTCAATAAAAAACGTGCGCGTGTGATGGGAAGTGAAATCTTAGAAGATGGTTTAATTAAGATTACAGCTGAAGCCCCACAAGAAGAAGTCATGAATTATGCTGTTGATTTACGAGCAATGACACAAGGTCAAGGCTTCTTTGATATGGAATTTTTGGGATATGAATTTGCTCCTGAACATGTTGCCAAACGTGTGATTGCAAACCATCAACAATAGTAGTCAGAAGCTCTTAGGAGCTTCTTTTTTTAAAATTTATAGTTATAATCACATGAATTCCCATAATATTCCAATAAGAATTCCTTGATTTTATTTGACAGTTTCCAAAAATGCTTTAGAATAGATTATAGAATTATAGCAATAAAGGAGGAATCTCTTGTGATGAAAAAGAAAATTGTCGCCTCTCTTTTATCATTAAGTATGCTGGCTTGTGCTTTTGCATCAACATATATAGTCAATGCTACTGATTTTGAAGGTCAAGAATCCAAATATATTAAACTATGCTCTTCTTCAAAATTAACGAGTAATCAGCAAACAACATGTAAAGAGTTTAATAGTTATTTATATGAAAAAAATAAAGAATTAAAACAAGAAGCTTCTCAGGCTAAAAAAGAAGCTGAAGATACAAAAGATGATCTTGCAAAAATTGCTGATCAAATTTCACAAATCGATACCAAAATAGAATCAGCTCAAAGTGAACTCAACTATGTTCAAGATAGTATAGATAAACTCAAAAAAGAAGTTGAAAAACAAAGTGAACAACTTCAAGAACGTTTGTATAGTATGCAAACAACTTTAAATTCTCATATTTTTACAACTTATATTTTTGGAGCAGACACTTTTTCTGATTTTATGAGTCGTGTCATTAATATCAAAGAAATTACAAATTATGATAATGAATTGATTGCTCAAATTAATGAAAATTTAAAAGAAGTTGAAAAGCAAGAAACAACTTTAAAAAATCTAAAGGATTCTTTAGAAGCTGACAAAAAAGAACAGGCTAGTCTACAAAAAACATTCCAAGCTAAACTGACTGAACAAAATAAAACAATTGCCAACAATAATTCTGAAGCAGCAGCAAATCAAGAATCTATCGAAACTATCCAAAAGAATTTAGCAGCCATTCAAAAGGCATCAAATGCTTCAAAGGTCAATAATGTCACACAGGCAACACCAAATAAAAAGCCTTCTTCTTCATCTGGTTCTCAATCAACACAAAAGCCAAGTGAAGATCAAAATGAATCTAATCAAAGCAATTCAAATCAAAATGATGAAAAAGAAGATAACAATAATAACAATGAAAACAATAACAACAATAATCAGGAAAACAACAACAATACAACCCCTGGTGACAGCCTAACATCTAGTGAAGAACTTGGTTTAGCCATTGCAAATAAAGCTTTATCACGTCAAGGTTACATGTATGTATGGGGTGGTGGACACAGTTGGAGCAGTATTCAAAATCCTAATTGGACACAATTTGATTGTTCTGGATTAGTCAATTGGTCACACTATCAGGCAGGAGTCAACTTAGGACGTATCCATTATACTGGTTCACTCATCAATGCTGGAACAGGTATATCAAGAAGTGAATTACAAGCAGGCGATATTATTCTCTTTAGTAGTAATGGACAAGCCAGTGGTGTTCACCATGTAGGCATTTATATTGGAAACAACCAAATGGTTCATGCACCATCTACGGGGCAACCTGTCCAAGTCGCTAATTTAAGTTATAGTTATTGGCAAAATGAATGGTATACTTGCCGTCGTTTATATTAGACATCCTTGAGATGTCTTTTTTTCATGCAAAAAAGCGATATTTTCTATCGCTTTTACAATCTTAAATCTTTGTTTTTAGATAACAATGATGCTGCTGCCTCATCACAAATCACTGTAAAATTAGGATGAAGTTTCAAAATCGTTGCAGGAACTTCTTGACTGATTGGTTCTTCTATAAAACGCTTGAATATCTCTGCTTTTTCTTGACCATCTACAATCATCACTAAATGTTTAACACGCATTAAACTTTTAGCTCCCATTGTAATCGTATAAGGTTGTCGAGGTCTTTCACCATAAGTTGGATTCACTGCCAATTTATCTTTATATTCCATACAGTAAGTGTAACTGTCAAACTGCGTACAACGTGGACAGTTACCACAAAAATGGCCATCATGTCCAAGTCCAATCACCATCACATCTATGCCTCCAGCCTGTCTAATCTGCCAATCATAATCCTGCCAGTTATCTAATGAAATACGGTGGATATGTTCTTTGGAAATATGTGCTGGTTCAAAAAACATTTCTTTCATCTCAGCCCAGTTTGTTCCATATTTTTCACCTATATATGGATTTTCATCAAATAAATAATATTCAATATCTTTAAATTTTTCTTGATCTTTAATGAGTGGAATCATCATCTTATATAACATACGTGGAGTTCTACCAGAAGTTAAAGAAATATTCACCCTCTTATCTTGCAGCATAGCTCCAAGCAAAATATACATAGCATTCTCACTCATTGCTTTCAAATCTTTTTCAATAACCAATTTCATAATAACATTCTCCTTTATCTTTTTTTCTCTTTTTTTATGAACATTCCTATTGTCAGTCCAATCATCATTCCTAAACTAATTCCTAAAGCAACACCTAAATCACGAAATAATAAGGCTCCAGCACATATTCCTAGTCCTATGCCTTCTGACATATAATTTTCATTATAGATTTTATTATTTTTACGATAATAAACAAAAATAGTCACCAAACAAATTCCCATAATAATAAAATACCAAATAATTGTCATCAGCATCACTCCTATGCACCATGATTTATAGCTTCATCAACAAAACTTCCAATCTTGGGATTAAAACAATACCTTTTCACTTTTTTATTTATACAACTCTAAACTTTTCTTACTACTTAAAAAGCCTTATTTTCAAAATAGAGACTTGATGAACATATACTGAATCATTATCAACTCTCATATGTACTACTCAAAATCATTATTTTCAGACTCCCACTGTTATTCTTTCTATATTTATTTTACTCTATATTTCTTTGACTATCAATTCATAACTATCAGTCATATAAAAATTTCATATTCATCCACTTTTATGAACATTCTATAGCTTTACACAATAAACAAGCATCATTTTTATTATAAATATATTGTAAAAAAATAACCACATCAAATGTGGCTATTTATGATATGTTTCATGTCTTATAATTTTAAATGCACGATAAATCTGTTCAACTAAAATCAAACGCATTAATTGATGTGGAAAAGTCATTTGTGAAAAGCTAATACGTGCATTGGCTCTTGTTAGTACATCTTCTCCATGTCCCAATGATCCACCAATGACAAAATCAATCGTACTTTTTCCATTAATCATACAATCTTCAATACGTTCAGCAAATTGAATTGAATCTAATTCTTTACCTTGAACATCTAATAAAATCATATAATCATCTTGTTTAACTTTATCTAAAATACGTCTTCCTTCTTTAGATTTTACAATTGTTTCTTCAGCTAATGAAGGATTTTCAGGTATTCTTTCATCTGCAACTTCAATCACTTCAATATCTGAATAAGCTGATATTCTTTTTAAATATTCTTTGATTCCATCATCTAAATATTTTTCTTTTAATTTTCCAACACAAATCAATTTAATTTTCATAGTTTCCTCCTGATACAACGTCAATTTGACTTGCTACTTTTATATTTGAAAAAGCAATATTTTCCTTAGCAAATATTTGTTCATATGTTGCAAGAGCTTTTTCTTTTGTATTTGCTTCCTGTGATAAATGAGCTAATACTATTTCTTTTGTATTGTCCCCTATCATTTCACACATTAAATGCGCACTATATTCATTATTTAAATGTCCTTTGTCATTAAGAATTCTATTCTTTAAAAACATCGGTCTTTTTGTCGCCATCAACATTTCAATGTCATGATTACTTTCAATGATATAGTAATCTAAATTTTGCATATATTGACGATTTTTTTGTGACACATAACCCGTATCAGTCATATATAATAACTTTTCATTCTGACTGGAAATCACAAATCCAATAGGATCACTGGCATCATGTGATGTTCTCAATGTTAAAACATCAAAGACACCGAATTGACGATGCGTATAAGGTTCTAATGTGTGATATTCATCTAAATCCTTAATATTCTTTTTAGCACTATAAATTTTTCCTGTATCAAAAATATGAATATTTTTATTATGATCATAATGATCATGTGTTAAAAAGACATAAGTAATATCTTCTTCATGAAATCCTAACTGATTTAATTTAAATAAAAGTTGTTTTCTAGTAATACCACAATCAATCAATATCCCACATTGCTGATCATAAATAAATGTAGCATTACCTTTTGATCCACTTGCTAAAACATGAAATTCCATAGTTCAACTCCTTTGTGATTCTATTATACAAATTCAACCATAAAAAAACAACTTTTTCATATATGAAAAATTTAACAAGAAATTAAAAATGTGATAAAATAGTAGTATCAAAGGAGGGGTATTTTATGCCTAGAATTATTACTATTGCAAGAGAATACGGATCTGGTGGTCGTTTAATTGCACAACGCGTTGCAGAAAAATTAGGAATCTTTTATTACGATAATGAAATTATAGATCTTGCTGCCAGAGAATTGGGATTTGATGTTGATACAATTCGTAAAGTTTCTGAAGAAAAATCATCAAGTTTTATGTATACTCTTTCTTCGACTGCTTTTACCCTACCATTAAACGATCAGGTTTTTGCAATGCAGTCTAAAATCATCCGTCATATTGCTGAAAATGATACATGTATTATTGTCAGTGGTTGCGCTGATTATATTCTAGAAGATTTTGATGATGTTTTAACTGTCTTTGTTCATGCACCATTTGAATCAAGAGTAAGACGTGTTAAAGAAGACTATAAAGAAAAACACGAAGATTATAAAAAATTTGTTATGAAAAAAGATAAAGCAAGAAGTAATTATTATAATTATTATACGACTAAAAAATGGGGTCAATTAAAGAATTTTGATTTAACTATCAATAGTGATTTTGGTATTGAAGAAGTGGCTGATATTATTGTTGCTTTATATAAGAAAGGTGAACATAAAAATAAATAATAGTGAAAAAGAAAAACCTGCATAAGCAGGTTCTTTTTATTTAAGTCCGTATTTTTTATTGAATTTTTCTACACGTCCATCAGCACTAGCAAATCTTTGTTTTCCTGTATAGAATGGATGACAATTTGAACATGTATCAACACGAATTTCGTTTAATACTGATCCAGTTTCAAATTCAGCACCACAAGAAGTACAAACGACTTTTACTTTTTTATAATCTGGATGAATTCCTTTTTTCATTTTTCATTTCTCCTTCCGCCTTGAAATATTTGCTACTTCAAAGTAAGTTGCTCAATTATAATATCATTTCTTGACGATAAAAACAATAGTTTTTTTATTTTTTATTCATCAATATGATATCTTGTAATATGAGCCCCTAATGTAATTAATTTATGATCAATGTTATCATAACCACGATCAATATGATAAACGTTTGTAATTTCAGTTCTTCCTTCAGCAATAAGTCCAGCAATAACCAAAGCTGCACCACATCTTAAATCAGTAGCCTCAACTCTTGTTCCATGCAATGGTGTTGGACCATGAATCACACTGGCTGCTTCTTCTAAATCAATATGAGCTCCCATTTTATTAAGCTGTGGACAATGTTTAAAACGTTCAATATAAATCGTTTCTTTCACATGCGAATCACCCTGTGCCTGTGTTAAAAGTGTTGTTAAAGGTTGTTGTAAATCTGTCGCAAAACCAGGATAAATCTGCGTTTTAACATTAACTGGTTTTAAAGCATCATCTCGACCATAAACAACAATACTATCTCCTACAACATCCATTTTAATTCCCATTTCTTTTAACTTTGAAATTAAAGCTTCTAAGTGTTGAGGAATAATATTTTGAACAATAACCTTTTCACCCGCTGCTGCAGCAATAATCAAGAATGTTCCAGCTTCAATACGATCAGGAATAATTTCATGAAAAGTTCCACTCAAATGATCAACTCCATCAATCGTAATTGTATCCGTTCCTACACCTCTGATTTTTGCTCCCATTTTTGTAAGCAAATTGGCAACATCAATAATTTCAGGTTCTTTCGCTGCATTTTCAATGACTGTTTTTCCTTGAGCACGCACTGCTGCCAACATAATGTTGATTGTTGCTCCAACAGAAGCAAAATCTAAATAAATAGAATTTCCTACTAATTCTTCTGCTTCTAATAAATACGTATCATCTTCATATGTGATTTTTGCTCCTAAAGCTTCAAATCCTTTTAAATGAAGATCAATAGGACGTGGTCCTAAATAACATCCTCCAGGCATTTTAATTTTGACTCTTTTATATTTTCCTAGTAATGCTCCCATAAAATAATAAGAAGCTCTTAACTTGTTCACTGCATCACTTACTAAAGGTATATCTTCCATATGAGTTGGATCTACTTTAATACGTTCTCCATCTATTTCTACATCACATTTTAATTCTCTTAAAAGTGTTGCTAAAGCTGCAACATCTGAAATTTCTGGGACTCCTAATATTTCTACTGGTCCATCTGACAAAACTGCTGCTGGAATCAATGCTACTGTTGCATTCTTTGCTCCGCTAATTCTTACTGTTCCATTTAATTTATATCCACCATCAATCGCAATTACTTCTGCCATCTGTTTATTTCCTTTCTACTTATTTATATATATCTAATCAATATTTATGACACTATTTTTCTTTTTAATGAGATTATACACATTTATATCGTTAATATCAAAACAATTTCAAAAAAATTTTCGACTTCATTATATCATTCAAATGGACATATCACAATCTTATTTCATATTTATTTCTCATAAAATATCTCTATCATATTAATACTTTTATAAATCATTTTATTGCATTTATTTCAAAAAAAATCTTTACACTTTATTTGAGAGTGCTATACTTATAGTATAGTCAAAAATGGTCCGTTGGTGAAGTGGTCAACACACTAGGTTCTCATCCTAGCATTCAGGGGTTCGAAACCCCTACGGACTACCAGTAGAAATCAAAAAAGTCCGATAAAATGGACTTTTTTTCATTTTAAAAGTACCCGCGACACTCATACGACACTTATTTAGAAAAAAACATAGTTTATGACTACTTGTTTATGCTCATCACAATTATAATAGACATTCTAAATCCCCCAATCTTTTCAACATGCGTCTTGATCGTTCATCATTTTTTTCACTAGCAATATCATCAAGATCCATTATGCATTCGATAATATCTTTTGTGTTATCTAACTTTATACTATTATTATTTATACAGCATCTTTGAGCATTAACACATCTCAATATATAATCAATCATGCTCATATCATTTTCTAATGCATCATTCATTATTTTTTTCTCTTCTTTACTGACTCTTAATTCAATTCTTTTTTCATCATATTACATCTCCTCACATTTTATCCCTAGTATGCATTTTTGTCCGTACATATTCAATATATACAGATATATTCACATATTATTATCTTGATTTTAATAATAATATATTTTTATATCTACTGATTTTTAAATATAAAAAATAAAAGGAGTTGAAAAACAACCCCTAACATATTATTTTACTTTCAATTTTAATGATGATTTAATAAATACAGCTTCAGTAATTGTTATTAGTTTATTATTATCATCTATAATATACGAAAAAGCTAGTGAACGTATATAAAACGACCTTACAATATCATTGTTATGAATAACTGGATATAATCTAGGATTTTCTTTTAAAACATTTATTTTTTTCCTGTAATTCATCTTTGATTCTCATTCTATTTTCTAATAAAAACATACTGACTTCTGTAGAAACAATAACCTTATACACATTAAAGCTCTGATTCTTCCAAAATAGTAAAAAATTCTTCTTCAGTATGTGTTTTTATTTTCCCTTCTTTGATGAGCTTATATTTTTCTAAAGTTCTATTCTCAAATTCTTCATCAATACTATCATTATAAATTTTTATCATTTTTGTTAATAAATCTGTAGGTATTTTAGAAATACCATTAGAAGTTGGAAAATCATTTACATTCAATTTAGAATCCATGAATATCACCTCTGCTTATAATATACCATAATATCAAAGAAAAATATACTCTTAAATTAGAGATAAAACATATGACATCGAATATCAAGGAAAGATCTTTTTTATCCACATATTTAGAAACTGTATTTATTATAATATCATTAGTATATATCCAATTAAATTAAAAAGAATTGAAAAAATATTTTTAAGTCTATATTAAAAGTAGTTAAAATTAAAAATTTACATATTAATTTACGATACTCATTTAGAAAAAACATAGTTTATAACTTCTTATTTATGATGATTATTTATATAAATATAAAAGCAACTTAATTGACGTTCAAAAATACATTAAAAATATTCCTCCAATCATAATATCGTCTAGGAATAAAATTTCATTTTTCAATTGACGTATTTTATCATTCTTTGTGGCACACTAGAAGTGGGAACTATATGAGTAAATAAAAATACTCAAAGAGAAAGAGAACTGCGCCAATAGGACTTTAAATAATTGAAGGGTCCAGATTTTAATCATTGATCTTTAAAACATCTATAAATACTAAAATGATAATATGTATATTTCATTGCGAAAATAATTTTTTACTCATATAATAAAGAATAGAGATTATAAAATCAATCTATATGAAATGAGATTTGACACTCATATCATTTATAATTAAAAAAAGAATCACGAATGATTCTTTGATAACTTTATGGCTGGGGTACTTGGATTCGAACCAAGGAAATGTCAGATTCAGAGTCTGATGCCTTACCACTTGGCTATACCCCAATCACAAAATCTATTATATATCTTTTTTTTAAAGGAGTAAAGAAAAAAATGAAAATACGCACACGTTTTGCACCTAGCCCTACTGGTTACATGCATATTGGTAATTTAAGAACAGCTTTATATTGTTATTTAATCGCCAAAAAGAATAATGGAGATTTTATTTTAAGAATTGAAGATACTGATCAAAAAAGAGAAGTCAGTAATGCCAGTCAATTGATATATCAGACTTTAGAAGAAACAGGTCTACATTATGATGAAGGTCCTCAAATGGGTGGTCCTTATGGACCTTATATCCAATCACAAAGATTAGATATTTATCATCATTATGCTCAAGAATTAATTCGTAAAGGTGGTGCCCATTATTGTTTTTGTTCAGGTGAAATCAAAGAACAAGATCCTTGTATTCATTTAAGTGATGAAGAAATTCAACAAAAGATTCAAAATGGTACTCCTTATGTTATTAGACAAACCATTCCTCAAACAGGTATAACGACTTTTGATGATGAAGTCTATGGACATATTGAAGTTGAAAACAAAACCTTAAATGAAGGTATTCTCATTAAAAGTGATGGCTATCCTACATATAATTTTGCAAATGTTATTGATGATCATCTCATGAACATCACTCATGTTGTAAGAGGAAATGAATATCTTTCCAGCACTCCTAAATATAATCTGATTTATCAAACATTAGGTTGGGATATCCCCACTTATATTCACCTTCCTACCGTCAATAAAGATGAAACACATAAATTAAGTAAACGTGATGGTGATGCATCTTATTATGATTTAAAAAATCAGGGTTTTTTAACTGAAGCTATTATGAATTATATTGCACTTTTAGGATGGGCTCCTGAAGGTTGTGAAATCTTATCTTTAAATGAATTGATTGAACAATTTGATATTCATCATATTTCTAAAGCTCCTGCTATTTTTGATATAGAAAAATTAAAATGGATCAATGGTATGTATTTACGCAATATGCCTTTGCAGGATTTTCATAAACTTTTATTACCACACTATTCTTTTATTCATCAATCTGTTAATTTATTAGAAGTCTCTCGTGTCCTACAACCACGTTTACTTCAGGTCAATGATGCAATCATTCAAGAAACATTAGACTTTATCAATCAGGCATATCCATTTGATATTCAAGTCTATTCTCATAAAAAATTTAAAACAAATCCTGAAAAATCACTCAATGCTCTCTTATTAGTACAAAACCATTTGCATGAAATATCAGATTTTCAAAATGATGAAAATATTCTTCAATTCTTTATCAATCTTGCTAAAGAAAATGGTATGAAAAATGGTCAAATCATGGAACCTGTCAGAGCTGCCTTAACTCATAAACGTTCTAGTGCTGGTGGTGCCGTTGAACTAGTCCACATATTCGGAAAAGAAGAAACATTGAAACGTCTGAATCAAGCTATTCAAAATCTTAAAGATTCTCTATAAATACAGATAATTCATTTACTTCACAGATAATCTTTCAATAATATGAACACTTAATAACTCTGTGGTTGGAATATAATCCTTTCTTTGAATACGATCAACCAGTCTGTATACAGCCTCTTTTCCCATACTTTCTTTTTGAACTTGTAATGTTGTTAAAGGGGGAATCATTTTTTGTGCTAAAGGTATGTCATCAAATCCTGTTACTCCAATATCATCAGGAACTTTCAAACCTAATTTTGTTAAGGCCTGTATAACTATAAAAGCATTTGAATCATTAGCACAAATAAGTACTTCAGGTAATTCTTTCGATTGTAAAAGAGATACAATACGATCTATCTGATGGTGAAGAATGTACTTTTCAATATTTTCTAAAAAAGAATATTTATGAATATATTGTTCATCACAATACCCATTGATCAAATGATGATGAATAAGCGCTTCCTTATATCCTATAAAGCGATCTTGAAAACTCAAAGAATAGTTCAAATCACCAAAAAAGCCAATCTTTTTGTATCCTTTTTGAATAACATAGTTTGTAATCATATACCCACCTTGCTTATTATGAGTGAGTATACAATCACAAGCATCATACAATGAAGTAAAATCAACTAATACAATTGGTATTCCTGTATTTTTTAATGTTTTTAGATTTCCAGAAGAGATTTTTCCAACAATCAAAATACCTGCTACTTTTCTTTCTAAAATACATTCAGGGATATCCATATTGGCATCTTCAAAATAGTGCATAATGGAAGAATAGCCTAAAATCTTAGCCTCTTCTACAATAGATTTTAAAACAATGGAATAAAAATGGCCTGCATCTGCATAATAACTTTGCATCATAATACATATATTTGATCTAGAAAAAACAGATAAATATTTTCGCTTTTCATTAATATATCCCATTTCATCAGCCGTACGTAAAATAAGCAAACGCATTTGATCACTCACACCTGGTTTATCATTTAAAGCAATGGATACAGCATTAATCGAAATATTCAATTTTTCAGCGATATCTCTCATTGTTACCTTCATCTTTAATTCCTCTTATTCTCATTATTATTTTCATTATATCTTTTTAAAAATATTTTATAATTGTTTTTATCTTTTATAGTATATCATTATCAAATAGAAAAAACCATGTCGTTATGATATGATGTCCGCCCTTAATAAAATACTGTTAAGGGCGGTTACCATATCAATTATAACATGGCTTTTTTATAATTCTTCTCCATTTGTTTCAATGACATGTTTGTACCAATCAAAAGATTTTTTCTTCATTCTTTTCATATCTTTTAAATCATTATTTTTACGATTGACATAAATCATCCCATATCTTTTATTCATATTAGCACGGCTGCTTAAAATATCAACTGGTCCCCAGACAAGATATCCTCGACAATCTACACCTTCTTCAACTGCTTTTTTCATTTCTTCAATATGCTTACGCATATAATCTATACGATAATCATCAATGATTTCACCATTTTCATTGATTTCATCATCACAACCAAAGCCATTTTCAACTACATAGATAGGCATTTCATAACGATCGTATAATTGACGTAAAGTAATTCTTAATCCAACAGGATCAATTGACCATCCAAAATCAGACATTTCCAAATATGGATTTTTCTTAATTACAACATCATTGACATTTGTTAAACTTTGTTCTCCATAATGAGAAATTGTAGACATATAGTAACTAATAGATAAATAATCAGTTTTTCCTAATTTTAAAATATCTAAATCTCCATCAAGAATTTCAGGCATTGTTCCTTCATTTTTCATATTTGCATAGTAATAAGAATTATAATGTCCTCTTGCAAAAACATCTAAGAAAACATAAGCTTCACTTTGTGCTTTCATACTTTCAAGTGTATCTAAAGGATGACAAGTTTCAGGGTAACTTTGAACAACAGTTGCCATTCCCATGACTTTTCCACCTTTTTGGTGAATATAATCATTAACTAAGCTATGTGCAATCAAAGTATTATGCATAATTTGATTATCAAATGTTTGTGGGTTCATCCCTTCAGGACATACTCCACCAAAAAACATTTTAGGTCCTTTTTGAAGAATACCATTTTGTTCATTAAAAATAATCCAATAATTAACTTTATCATTATATCGATCTACAATTTTTTTGCATAATTCTACAAAAATATCAACAACTTTTCTATTCGCAAAACCATTATATTTTTCTTGTAAATAAACTGGCATTTCAAAATGATATAAAGTTGGAATAGGTTCCATTCCTCTTTCTTTTAAGGCATCAATAAATTCATCATAAAATTGGAAACCTGCTTCATTATAAGTATTTTCATCACTCATCAATCTAGACCAGTCTATAGAAAAACGATAAGCATTAAATCCCATTTCTTGAAATAAATCAAAATCTTCTTTATATCTATGATAACTATCAATACCATCTTTAAAATCTGAGAAATCACCTGTTACAGTTAAATCACAGACAGCTGGAACTTTTCCTCCTTCCTGATAAGCTCCTTCACTTTGATGAGCAGTGACTGCCCCACCCCATAAAAAATCTTTTCTTAACATCGTTCATCCTCCTTTATTTTACTTTTATTTTTTCATCAATTTACTTGAAATTCAATGAAAAATAACTTGAATTTTTAATAAAACTATCTTGTATAATTAAACATTTTCCCATCATATTTTTCATTCAATGTCTGTTGACTGGTAAAAACACACGAAAAATTGTCATGAAAAACATGAAATGAATCCAATGGCTTGACTATGTCTAAGATTTTTTGATTGATTTCTTGAGATATACCAGTTTGCTGGCAAGCTTCACATTGCTCATCTGTTTTATAGAAAACATGAACTTGATCAAAAATAATTTTGATTTTCCATATATATGGTCTATGAATATTTTGTATTTCTTTTTGTACCTGGTTTAAAATTCTTTTTCTTATTTCATCTTCCAATGTATCATAACTGATAATCGAAGGACACTTTGTAGATATATGATGTTTTTGACAAAGTAATAAGAATTGTTCACGAATTTTCTGTTGCTTTGTTTCATCAAAATTTATACCATTCTTCATTTTTTGTTGATCATCATGATTCCATAATATGAGTTTCAATCTGGATTGATTATCATGTGTCTGATCATAAATAAAATCATAAAGTTTTAATTGAAAAACCTGCTCAAACCATTGTTCAAATTCTAATAAAAATAAACTTTTCTGTTCTGGATGACACAGCAAATTGAATGCATGTTGATATTGTTGTTCATTTAAAAGCATAAAATCACCTCTTGTCTATTATACAACAAAGAGATGTTTTTATCTCGATTTTATTTATTTTTAGTCTAAACTCTTTGACATAATAACAAACAAATCTCTTAATTTTGAACATGATGATGAAACGTTGGAGAAGTTTCATCCAATACCTGAAAAACATATCCCTGCTCAATGAGATAATCTAAAATATCTGGCAGTGCCTTGACAGTATTTTCTTGTGTTCCACTATCATGCATCAAAAACATAATATCTTCTCGATTCCCAATTTCTTCAATAGCTTTCTTTTTAAGACCATCAACCGTTTTAATCCCTTCTCCATCACCATTAATAGAAGTCCAATCATAATATTGATATCCTAAATCAATAACCTTTTTTGTTAAACGTGTCATGATACCATCATTATATTTCTTAGAAACAAGATTACTGGAACCACCTGGAAAACGTATAAAATTCACATTCATTCCAATTTGTTGATAAACAACATCCTTAATTTTATTTAAATCACTTATATAATTTTTTAAAGAACTATAAATATATTCATAATCATGACTATATGTGTGCAATCCTATTGTATGCCCTTTTTGATATGCTTCTTTAATATAATGAAAATCTTTAGGAGAAGTTCCTGTCACAAAAAAAGTTGCTTTAATATGATATTGATCTAGAATTTCTAGAATTTCTTTGGTGTTTGATGATGGACCATCATCAAAGGTTAAATAGCACGTTTTCTTCCCATCACTTAAAGCTTCACGGTTATCATATTGACTTAAAACTTCAATCTTTCTTATAAATGTATCCTCATTACGCGATTGATCCTTAACATGATAATAAACTTCATATTCTCCAATTTTACGAATATTCAGTTTAGAATCATCAATGGTTAATACTGGTGAATCATCATGATCATCTTTAACAATGACATCTTTTTTTAAATCAATTTCATCTCCAATCAATAATGTAATGGGTGTCAAACCACTCACTACTGGTGGCTGTTCATCTTTTGCCTGAACTTGTACATAGGCACTTTTCTCTGATTTATTTCCATAACTATCTTCCACAACAACTACAACTTTATAAGTTTTCACTTCATGAAAAGTATAATTTTGCTGAAAATAAACTTCTGTTTTAGAATCATCACGAATGTTTTTAACCAATTCTTTTGCAGATATTGTTTCATCTTTCAAAATTGTCTTATTTTGTGTTTCAAATTGTGGAGATAACATATCATCAACATAAACAATTAAAGTAAAAACTTTTTGATGATAAGAATAGACTATTTTATATTGACCAAGTTGACTATTATCAACTTGATTATCAATCTTGATTTCATCTTCTTCGATATGTGAAAGTTTTTCAATATATTGTAGCGGTTCAACTTCCTGATATAATGCTAAATGAATTTCTTTATCCACAAAAGTTATACGTGGCTGTAAAAACAGATAAACAATTAAGACAATCAAACAAAATACAAAAGTATAAAAAAAGACTTTTTTCATATGTATCACCAAGATACTATATGAATGAAAAGTCTTTTTTAGTCCTCCTGTTGAAAATATTCTTCAATGATTTGTCTTTCACTAAAAGGTAATGGTTCTTCATCCAAAATCTGATAATCTTCATGCCCTTTTCCTAGACACA
This sequence comes from Massilimicrobiota sp. An80, assembly GCF_002159255.1. Taxonomy (NCBI): domain Bacteria; kingdom Bacillati; phylum Bacillota; class Erysipelotrichia; order Erysipelotrichales; family Erysipelotrichaceae; genus Massiliimicrobium; species Massilimicrobiota sp. An80. Next base: position 4,939 of record NZ_NFHI01000029.1, on the reverse strand, counting down.
AAATAATATCATGAGCTTCAGCATGCTCAAGAGCATAATGAATGGCTTGTTGACGATCTTCTATAACAATATATTCCCCATTTTCTTTATTGATCCCCTCAATAATATCCTGACAGATTTTTTGTACTGATTCGCCACGTGGATTATCTGCTGTTAAAATAGAGAAAGCATGATATTTTGCGACAATTTCTCCAGCTCCATAACGTCTATGCACATCTCTATGTCCACCTAATCCATAGACACAATAAATACGGTGAGGATGATATTCACTCATAGTCGATAAGATACTATCAAAAGATAACGCATTATGTGCATAATCAATAAAAACTGTATATGGACGAGGAACTGGTACCATTTCTACACGTCCTTTTACACTGACTTGTTTTAAAGCTTCTTGGATATAAGGAACATCTATATCTAAAAGATGACATATCATAATTGCAACTAATGAATTATAGACACTAAATTTTCCAGGTGTATTCGTTTGAAATGATGCTGAAATGACACCATTTGTATCAAATGTCACACCTAATATATTATCTTGACGATAAAGATTGATGTTGCAAGCCTGTAAATCACTTTCCTGATCTATAGAATAAGTTTGAATCTGACAGTGAGCACGATCTATCATATCTAAATAATGTTCATCATCCTTGTTGAATAAACCAATGCGACACATTTGAAACAATTGTTTTTTACATGACATATAATGTTCAAAAGAGCGGTGCTCATTTTCACCAATATGATCAGGTGATAAATTCGTAAAAACACCTATATCAAAATCAATACCTGTTACACGGTCTAACATAAGTCCCTGTGATGAAACTTCCATAACACAATATTCACAACCTGCTTCCACCATTTCATGCATTAATTTTTGCAGTTCAAAAGATTCAGGTGTAGTATTCTTTGTTTTCCTAAATTCACCATTTACAATAGAACCAATTGTTCCAATAATGCCGACTTTTTTATGAGCCTTTTCTAAAATAGAAGCTACCATATAAGATGTTGTTGTTTTCCCTTTAGTTCCAGTAATCCCGATGACTTTCATTTGACGACTTGGATGATGAAAGAAAGCACAAGAAAGTAACGCTAAAGCCTTTCTTGCATTATCAACTAATAAATAAGTGATTCCCTCCTGATATTCCACTGGATGCTCAATCACAATAACCTTTGCACCTTTTTGAATAACCTGATCAATAAAAGAGTGTCCATCAACCTTTGCGCCAGGAATACAAACAAATAGACTGCCTGATTGAACTGTTCTGGAATCATAATCTATTTGTGAAACTTCTTCATCTAAATGTCCTTGAATGAACTGATAATTCATTTCATCTAGTAATTCATTTAATTTCATTTTCCTCACCATTCCTCATTTGATATCTATCTTTAAATTTGAGATATTTGTAAATCCCCATTTTTTATGTAATTTAATTTTCTAAATGCTTTATATATACTATAACAAACAACCATTGGCAAAACAACATCTATCAAAAACAGTGGTATCCAATAAGTTGTTGCCATGATTGAAAATGAATCCGTTAATCCTAATAATCCTGTTAGTCCCATAGCTGAACCTTGAACATTGCAACGTAAAGAAAAAAGCACTGAAATCATTCCACTTAACATACTGGCAAGTAGTGGTGGTATCCATATAACAGGTCGTTTGACAATATTTTTAAACTGTAAAAGACTTGTCCCTAAACCAATAGCCAAAACTTCACCAAAACGATTATCATTCATTGACATCACAGCAAATCCAATCATTTGACTACATACTCCAGCCAGTACAGCTCCTAAAACAACACCATTAAAATCAACCATTATACTTGTTAGAAGTAAAGATGAAAGTGGTGATGTTGTGATGACACCAGCTAATAAAGCAACTAGCATTCCCATTAAAACAGAAGGCATAGTCGCACATTGTTTCATTACACTATTGAGCCAGAAAGAAATTTGATGCATAAATGGTCCTATAAGCCAGACAACCAAACCAGCACAGCCAATTGACATAACTGGTACCAGCCAAATATCAAAAGGTGTTTTTCCCTGTACCAAACGCCCTACTTCAATTGCTAAAATGACAGCTATATAAGCTAACAATGGATTCCCCGTCGCAAGCGATATCTGACCGCCATCTACAACAATTGTTCCGGCACCGATCGTTCCAGCCAGCAATGCCGTCAACAAATTCATCCCTCTAGCATCAATACATAAGCCCATTGCAATACCAATGGCAGGTCCCATTAAATAACCAAGCATGACTCCCCATTGATAAAGCATATTGATATGAATAGCCGTCCCAATCTGTTTCAAGATGATACCAAAGACAACACTCACAAAATAGCCATATGCCAATCCATTCAATGTTCTTACAATATAATTTTCATGTCTATTTCTTGCCATCCTGTTTTTCCTCTTTTCTTTGATGATTCATTAATGCAGGGAAAGCTTTCATAATACGACGCTCACTCATAGATTTATCATGTATCCATTGACGATAACTTGAGATATCATTTTCTTTCCATAAATCCATTAATTCATTAAAACTGTGTTTACTTTGTTCAACATCATCAATCAATTTTTGCATTGATGATTCTATATCCTTCATAAATTCATCTAAACGTTCATCCAAATGTGTCAATGATACGACTGTAAAAATAAGATCAATAATAAATATTGTCGTTAACATTGTTGCTATCACAACCAATGTAATTAAGCCATGTTGCATGATTTTTTCTAACAAATAAGGTTGAACAAATTTCACTGCAACAACACTAAAAACACCAAAAACTAAAAAACCTTCTAAACAAACTCTTCCATTAACATGAAAAGCTTTATCAGAATAATCCCACCATCTTCTATGATAAAGTTTCTCCATAGCCCATGATGTTATATATTCAATCACACAGGCCACAAATGCTCCTTCAATAAAAACAGATAAATAACTTTCATTAGCAGAAAATAAAAGAGAGACAGTGATGGCTCCAAAACCATATATTGGAACAATAGGTCCATTTAAAAAGCCACTATTTTTAATTCTATGACGCGTCATAATTGGACATATCAAAGATTCCCAGATCCATCCTGCAAAACCATATATATAAAAAGTTACAATATAAGCACTAATATATTTTTCCATAATAAACTCCTTATCTAGAAATATTATACTTCGTTTTTATGATTAAGCAAGAAAAAAACTGCTTACGCAGTTTCATTGATATTGAATATTTTGTTGTCTATTTAATGGGTAGATGGATAATTGTGAAGCAGAAACTTTATTTTTCATTTGAATACAATGAATTTGATTATTTTCATATGTCTTGTAATAATAAGCCCCTTCATTCATACTCATACAACAAGAATAAACCGTATAATCTTCTTGATTTTGCATTGTTTTTACTGAACCTTTGACCATTGCTACAGCATCTAAAATATGAAAAATCTGACTGACATTCTCTTCTTCTTTTTCACTCATCACAGCATTTTCCTTTAACCACAATGTTTTCACAAAACGTGAAGCAGGTGAAAAATCACCAGGAATACCGATTGTCCCAAATCCGTTTCCATAAGGCTTCAATGATTGGTCAGTTAAATGATCTTGAGGATAAGAAGATGTTAAATGCATATAGTTATGGACATTCCATTGATGATACGGATAAGGTGGATTGTTGGTTAAAATATGAAAAGCATCTTGATAAACCTGCAATCCTGATTCTGTTGATTCTAGAATCAGACTCTCTTTTTGATCGGCAATGATCCAATGTAAAGGTGCTAAAGGTAATTTTTCGTGGAATGGAATATCCAAAAGATGAAAATGATCAATGACCTTTTTGACCTCTTGTACGCTTTGATATTGCCCTAAGATATAGGGAATGAGTTCATAAGGCGTTATATTGGTTTTGTTGGCCTGTTCAGGAAAATAACGAGCATTCCCTGGAAAATATAAGCCAGCCATGCATAATCCCTTTTCATTCATAGCTTCAGCATATAATGGATAGTTTTCCATAACCGTTGCCATACCAATCATTGCATATTGATTTTTAAACAATGTTCCATTTTTTAATGGAAAAGAATAATGTCTTGGTGTCAATACAACCTGTTCACCAAATGTTGTTTCCAGATCTAAATTTCTACCAAAATACCCATTTAATTGAAATGCTGTACACATATCAAAATCACCTCATTACCATTATAGACCAATTTCTATCAAATAACAAAAAAACCTATATTGATATATAGGTTACATACATAATGGTGGAGCTTAGCGGTACTGATTCCAGTAAAGCTAAATCTCCAACTATTTTTTTGATAATATTTTTATCTATTTAAATTATAGCACAATAATCATCAGTTTTCAATCTTATTGTTTAAATTCTCTATTCTTAATGAAATTACGTAAATTGAAAAACTAAATTCCATCCCTAAATCAATTTATATGGAATTTAATTTTACAAATCCAATGATAGAATTTAATTCTGCAAACTTTTATAATAATAGTGGATATTCCTTCTACTGGAGGTGCTCATCATGGCTAATCAGAAACATTTAACTGCTCTTGATAGAATCACAATTGAAAATGGTCTAAAAAATAACGATTCTTTCAAGGCCATTGCCAAAAAACTCGATAAGGATTGTACTACCATTTCTAAAGAGGTCAAAAAGAATCTTTCTGTTCGTAAAACTGGTGCATTTGGTCGTTCCTTCAATAACTGTCTTTACAGATATACATGCAAGGAACGTAATTCTGCCTGTGACAACTGTCCAGTTATGAAATCTCAGCTCTGCAGATCCTGTACGCGCTGCATCTACGAATGCGGCAGCTATGTGGAAGAAATATGCCCTAGGCTTTCTAAGCCTCCATATGTCTGCAACGGATGTCCTGACATGAAAAAATGTACTTTGACAAAGCATATCTATTATGCACTTGAGGCCAACA
>NZ_NFHI01000028.1:0-34872 GCF_002159255.1 Massilimicrobiota sp. An80 | reverse complement strand
GCTATGGCTTCTTCGATGATCCTGTTGAAAATCTCATCAAAAATTTCTGAATCTCCATATCTTCTGATATAGTTCTGTGACCAGGTTGAATAGTTTGGAACCTCATCATCAATGGACAACCCTAAAAACCATCTGTAGGCAAGGTTCACCTTTGTTTCTTCACATGTTCTTCTCATGGAATGAATACCAAATGTAAAGTTGATAAAAAGCATTTTAAAAAGTACCACCGGGTCAATACTTGGTCTGCCAAAAGAACTATATAAAGGTCTAACGAGAGGATATATGAAATTCCAGTCAATGGCTTCCTCAAGCTCTCTTACCTTGTGATCTGATGGTACTAATTCATCTATAGTACTCAAAATAAAGCTGTCATTTTTGCGATTGTTTAAACATGTCATTGCCATAATATTTTACCTCCAAATATGCATTTACATTATACCATATTTTCATGATATAGTGGTAAAATAAAAAGTCGTGGAGCTTCAAAGTTTGCATATTTGGAACGAAGTCATCCACGACAATAGATATAATACCATATATTTTTTTATTTGAAAACTAAAAGCTGTTGACTTTTTACTTTGTCAACAGCCTGAAATCAGCTTATAAAGCTGATTTTTTTGCAAAAAAAAGAAAGCCTTTCGACTTTCATTACTGTTTCTTTAAAGCTGTTCCAAAATGTAAAGCTATATATGCTAGTTCATGTTCATTAAATCTTTTATGATAATGTTCATTGACAATATCATTGAAAATTTCTGCACACTTATATTCTAATTGGAATTGAGCTTGAATTTTATCTTTTAATGGGTTGTTAGTGAGTTGATGATTGTTTTGTAAGCGATCTAAAGCAGGATAGAAGTGAAGTGTCATACCTGTATAGAATTCTTTGTTTTTTCTTAAATCTAATTGAAGATCGGCTTCAATACGGTTGATTGTTTCATTAATAATATCTTCAGTTTCATCATCACATAAATCAAACTCACAATTAAAATCAATATCTAACAGATTAATATTTGCTAAATACATAGTGACATATTGAATTTGATTTTCATCAATTTCAACATGAAATTGTTGATCTAACTGATCAATAATTTGTTTAGAAACACCATAATATTCATGACTTTTTAAATGATTAATCTGGCTTTCGCTTGTTGGAATATAAGTTCCATTGATTTCTCTAGAAATACATAAAGAAAGATGAATAATTAAGTTATCAAAAGAAACATCAGATATTTCAATAGTGTGATCTTGAATAACCTTTCTCACAATATTTTCAATGATTTCTTTTCTATTTTCAAATTGACTGTCTAATTCTATAACCATAATACCTGTACCTCGCTTTTCATATGATATATTATTTGAATTCAAAAGTCTACCATAAAAAAATTTTTTCTTAAAATGAAACATATACTTCAACATATTCACAATTTGTCATAAATCTTATAGGAAATCCCCATGAACCATAACCACTGGAAACAATTAATGAATGATGATCTTGTACCAATAAACCATAATCATTATCATAAAGCAAATTGGTAATGACATTTCCAGGAAAAATCTGTCCAGCATGTGTATGACCAGAAAGCTGAATATCAGCATATTTTTGATTTTCTTTATATCGACCAGGGTTGTGATCTAAAACAATGGTTGGTAGTGAACTATCCATATTTTCACAAATTGTATCTATGGAAGTTGAAGAATGTAAACTGACATCTTCTCGTCCTATTATATTAAACAGTCCATCAATACATACAAATTTTTCATTTAAATAAGTGATTTTGTATTTTTGATAAAGTTTTTGACTAGATAGAGAAATGTATTTTTCATGGTTACCATCAACTGCATAAATACCATATTTGCAATGAGCAGCAGATAATATTTTTAATGTTTGTTCGATATAGTCTTGAGGAGAATTTTCATCAAATATATCACCACCCAAACAAATGAGGTCATATTGATTTTGATTTAATGTATCAACAAGATTTTTGATTTGTTGAGGGCTTGTTCCACTACCAATATGAATATCACTTATAAAGGCTATTTTTAATGATGAAAGAGTCGTATTTTTAGGAATAGTGACATGGTAATCTGTGATCTCTTTATGAAAATGAGAGCTATATCCTAAACCAGTTATAGAAATAGATACAAGTAAAAGACATATTATAAAAAAAGAATGATGTTTATGATGAATGATATGACACCATAAATGATATAAACCAATCCATATAAAAAAACAAAAAGAGCATAGGATATAAAAATTTATTATATTGTTCCAAACAAACCATAAAGAGGATGTTGGTTGAAAAATGACTTCTATAAGAAGTGTTATGATGGCTATAAGTGTTAAAATAGATAAAGTATAACGCCAACTTTTTTTCATATGTTCAAATATACGAAGAAAATACAGAAAAGGTGTTATAATAAGAAATAGGGATAGGAGTGTATAAAATATAATCATCATAAAAACCTCTTTTCTTTTTTTACAAGTATAACATAATTGAACAAAAAATAAAGGTTGCTTTCAATGAAGTCATATGATAGTATTAAAAAAAGATAGAGGTGCAAGAGTTAAGAGTTCTTTTATCAATAGATGCAACTAAAAAGAAGGAGGAACGATTGCCGAAGGGATAATTATTTGCATGTGATTATTGCCTGGGGGTATAGAGAATATCTATATCACTGTCACTTTGTAATGAAGTGGTGTGCTATTGCCTTAATAAAATAATATTTATTATTGCAATGGTACCATTGCAATTTTTTATTTTAAAGAAGGTGGAAATATTGAAATTGATTGAATCAGATCATCATATTATTCAAGTTAAATTCATGAATGTAGAAAAGAATTCATTATTTGTTGGAGATATTTTTCAAACCATTTCTTCAATGAATGTCAATATAGATATGATTTCTGAAGTGATGTTAGAAGATGAAATGCGTATTGATTTTACATGTAGTCAAGATGATCAGAAAAATTTAGATCGTGCTTTATCGTTAATAAGATCAAAACATCCACGTATGCAAATTTATCAAAATAGACAAGTTGCGAAAATTAAACTGGAAAGTCATGAAATGAAAGATGAAGTAGGTGTTGCTGCAATGTTATTTACATTATTAGGGAAACATCAAATTCCTTTACTTCAAGTCACAACATCAGAAGTATCTATTTCATGTGTGATTCCATTGGAATATGTTGATTTAGCTTTGTCAGAAATTCAAAATGAATATAAATAGGAGGAAAATTATGGAACCAATTTTTGAAGGAAGTGCAGTTGCGCTTGTATTACCAATGTTAGATGATGGAAGTATTGATTATGATGGCTTTAAAAGACAAGTGCAAAGAATGATTGATGGTGGAGTACAAGCTCTTTTAGTGAATGGAACAACTGGAGAAACACCAACAATTCATATTGATGAAGAATTTGAATTAACAAAGATTGTCATGGAAATGACAAAAGGAACAGGTGTGAAAGTGATTGCGGGAGCTGGTTCAAATGATACAGAAACAGCTTTGAAAAAAGCAAAGTTTGCAAAAGAAGTTGGCGCAGATGCTATTTTAGTTGTAACACCTTATTATAATAAGACAAGTCAAAGAGGTTTAATTGATCATTATACTTATATTGCAGATCGTGTTGATATTCCAATGATTATATATAATGTACCAGGTCGTACAGGAATGAATATTGCAGTAGATACAGTTGTAGAACTTGCTAAACATAGAAATATTAAGGCTATGAAAGATGCAACTGATAATATTGCTTATGCTATGGATGTTTTAACACACACAAAAGACTTAGATTTTGATATGTATAGTGGTTGTGATGATAATATTTTACCGTTTATTGCTGCGGGAGGAAAAGGGGTCATTTCTGTTTTATCTAATCTTTATCCAAGAGAAACAGAAAAATTTGCTCAAGCTGTGCTACATGGTGATATGGATTTAGCTAGACAAATGGCATATGATTTCCATGATGTCAGCAAATATTTATTTATTGATGTCAATCCAATTATGCCTAAGGCTGCACTGAAAAAAATGGGTGTATGTGGTGAAATGGTCAGAAGACCATTAATCCCAACAACAGAAAAAAATAAACAATTATTATTTGATGCTATGGAAAGATTTGAAAAGAAGGGCTATTAATATGAATGTATTGGTTTATGGTTTTGGTTTAATGGGTAAAAAAGTAACGCAAGCAGTGAGAGATAACGCCCAAATGAATTTAGTTGGTGTTGTTTCTCCTGTCTTTGATGCGAAAATTGATGAAAAAATGTATGCATCTTTAAATGAAGTTCATGAAAAAGTAGATGCTATTATTGATTTTTCGCATCCAGATAATTTAAATGATATTTTAAAATTTGGTGTTAGAAATCATTGTGCACTTGTTCTAGCAACTACAGGATATAGTGAACAACAAATTTTACATATTGAAGAAGCATCTTCACAAATTCCTATTTTTCAATCATATAACACATCTTTTGGTGTTTCTATGTTAACAAAGATTGTCAAAGAAGTAGCGAAAGAATTTTATGAAAATGGATATGATATTGAAATTATTGAAAAACATCATAATCAAAAAATTGATGCACCAAGTGGAACAGCTAAACTTTTATATGATGTGATTCATGAAGATATTGAAGAGACAAAAGAAGTTTATGATCGTTCTACTGTTCATCATAAACGTGAAAGAAATGAAGTTGGTATTCAATCTGTGCGTGCTGGAACAATTTTTGGTGAACATAGTGTTTTATTTGCGGGACATGATGAAATTATTGAAGTCAAACATACAGCTTTATCAAAAGAAGTTTTTGTACAAGGGGCTATTTCAGCATGTTTGAAGATTGCTGATAAAGAAAATGGTTTATTTAGTTTAAAGAATTTATATTAAAGGGGAAGAACAATGGTTTTACAGACACAGTTTGCTCAAATTAGGGATCGTAGTTTATATATTGATGATGTCAATGCAATGGATTTAGTTAAAAAATATGGAACGCCACTTTATGTTATGAGTGAAGGACATATAAGACATCAATTTGAAGAATTAAAAACAAAGTTTTTAGATAAGTATGATAATGTTTTGCCATTATTTGCTTCAAAGTCATTTAGTTGTTTAGAGATATATAAAATTGCCAGTGAATATGGTATTGGTATTGACTGTGTGAGTGCAGGAGAGATTTCTATTGCCTTAAAAGCTGGTTTTGATCCTCATAAAATTTATTTCCATGGAAATAATAAACTTCCATCTGAAATAGATTATGCGATAGCTCATGATGTTGATCATTTTGTGATTGATAATTTTTATGAGATAGAATTAATTGAAAAAATAGCAACTCAATACGATAAAACCATTTATGCAACTGTAAGAGTTGTGCCAGAAATTAAAGCTGGTGGACATGGATATATTCAAACTGGACATAAAGATACAAAATTTGGTTTCAGTGCTAGAAATGGCATTTATTTAAAAGCTATCCAACAAATTGCCGATTCTACACATATTGAATTTGAAGGTATACATTGCCATATTGGTTCACAGGTTTTTGATTTATATGCTTATATCAGTGCTATGCATCGTTTTGTACGTTTTGCCTATGAAATATATGATCAATTAGGTATTATGGTGAAAAAGATAAATGCTGGTGGTGGATATGGAATTGCCTATACTAAAAAAGATGAACCACTAGAATTTGAAACAATCACTTCTGAAATCATGAATATTATTAAAGATGGTTATGATAAACGTGGTTGGGAAATGCCAATGGTACTTGTAGAACCAGGACGTTATGTTGTTGGTAATGCTGGAATTACATTATATACAGTAGGAGCAGTCAAAGACATTCCAGATGTTCGTACTTATATGAGTGTTGATGGTGGAATGACGGATAATATTAGAACAGCTTTATATGATGCACAATATGATGGTATTATCGTTAATAAAGCTTATGAACGTCGTGATACAAAAGTGACTGTTGCTGGAAAGGTTTGTGAATCTGCTGATATTGTTGTTAAAGACATTATGTTACCATATCCTGAACCTGGTGATATCTTTGCTCAATTTTCAACAGGGGCCTATCATTATTCCATGTCTTCTAACTATAATCAGTTACCAAAGCCAGCTGTTGTTTTTACATATCAGGGCAAAAGTAAATTAGTGATTAGAAGACAGACTTTTGATGATTTAATTACTTTTGATGTACAGGAAGACTATCAATAAGAGGAAGAAACATTATTCTTTCTCTTTTTTGATACTTTGTAAAAATGCATTCAAACTTTTATTTTGAGAGTTTTTATGCCAAATCAGATAAATATGGAATTGTTGAGAAAAGTCTTTTAAAGGTAAAAAGCAAAGATATTTTTGATAAGCATAATAATCTTCAACAAATTGGGCTAAGATAGCAGTATCCTGACTAATAGCTAAATGCATGAAAAGAGTATCTAAATCATGGCTTTTAAAATCAGGATGACTTGTATCCATAATCACATGTGTTTGATTTTTTATATCAAAATAGTCTAAAGAAGGATATGAAGATAAAATATGATTTTTATTCATAGCAACAACAAATGGATAAGAATAAATATGGAGATAATCAAACTGATCTTCAAAAGGAATAGGATCATGACCAACTCTAGCAGTAAATACACAATCGACTTTATGATTTTTTAACAGCTCTTCAATTTCTTGTCTAGAATCACGATAAAGCTGAATATCCATATGTTTATTGTGTTGATAAAAGTTCTGAATATTTTTAATCATAATGCAATGTTCAATACCTTTTAAATATCCAATTCTTAATTGACCAAAATTTTCATGATGTAAATATTGAATCATTTGATAACATTCTTGATTTGCTTCCAAGACTTTAAGAGCACTTTTTAAAAAGATTTTTCCTTGTTGAGTTAACTGAACATGCTTTTTGTTTCTTATAAACAAATGAAAACCAAGTGTTTCTTCTAAATGTTTAATATGATTACTAACAGCTGTTTGAGAAATAAATAGATTTTGACTGGCTTTTGTAAAGTTTAAAGTTTTAGAAACTTCGACAAAGCATTTTAATTGTTGGATATTCATAGAAAAACTCCTTTATTATAACTTTTAGTTATTATATTATATCATTTTTATATTAGAAAAACTTACTAAATTTCTGATTATCTTTTCATAAGCTGGTAAATGTCGGTATAGCCTGTATTTTAGGGCTTTATCGGCATTTTCCGTTTGGAAGATACATTGCAAAAGCTGGCATTTACCAGCATGAAAATGCAACCAAAAGTAGTAAATGAGTAGTACAATCACCGATTTAAGAAGCAAGAGCCAGCCTTTCAAGTTCTGCTTTTGCTGAATTGAAAGTACCGTGTGCGTAGTACCCTAATGTCATGGTGATGTTTGCGTGTCCCATGATGTATTGCAGGGTGTTCGGGTTCATTCCTTTGTTTGCCATGTTCGTGCAGTAGGTATGTCTGAATGAGTGTGGTGTGATGTTTGGTAGCTGGTCTTTATGTGTCTTGTTGTATTTCTTCACAAGCCCACGCAACATACTTTCATAGTTTCCAGCCACTTTAGGGAAGCCCTTTTGGTTTAGGAACAGGAAATTGCTGTAACCGCCTATGATGATAGGCTCTGCCTTTCCTCTGTTCTGTAACACTCTCTTAAAGGCTTGATAGGCTCTTTCTGTCATTGGAAGCTGGCGTTCTCCTTTTTTGGTCTTAGGCGTTTCAATGTAGTAGCCAATTTCGCTGTCTTTCAATAGCTGGTGGTCTACATTGATGATACGGTTCGCCATATCAATATGGACTGTCAGACCGCAAAATTCAGAAATACGAAGCCCCGTTTCCAGAAGAATAACCACTTCATCATAATACTTACTGTACGTCTTGTCCTGTTCCATAAAGGCAAGCATTTTTTCTTCCTGCTCTGGCGTGAGAATGACTTTAGGTTCTGAATTATCTTCCAGAACGTCGCTCAATTTGAAGCTGAAAGGATTTTTTCTGATACAGTCGTCCTCAATCGCCATATAGAATGACGCTTTCAGTGAACGCTTGTAGTTGCTAATCGTCTTGTAGGAAAAGCCATTCTCATACATTCGCATAGCCCATTCCTTACCGTCCGATAGCTTCACCGTATCAATGCTCCTTGCACCCAGAGGGTCGTTTTCCAGAATTTTCATAAGATACTGGCGACCTTTTTCTGTATTGCGTTTCACATTCTTTCTCTGGCTGTTCTTCTTTGCGTAGAGCTGGCAGACTGTCATTTTCCCGCCTATGGTATTGATACCGTCGGCAAGGTCTTTCTTAATCTGTTTTTCTTTTTCTCTCAACGACAAATCTTCACGTTTCCCAGCGGGTGTCTTGTCTGTCGGAACAAGTTTCCAAGCATACTTAAACTGTGGTTTCCCGTATATATCGGTATATTTGTAAACGTATCTTCCGTCTTTTCTCTGGCTCTCTCCAAGTCGTAAATTGCGTCCCTTATTGTCTTTTCTCTTTACATTAGACATAGTGCGAAGCTCCTTTCCGTCAAGGAATGAGCCGTTGATACGCTATACTTTATTATACCATATCTACGGCTCGCTGACATTAGATTTCATCCAATGTATCAATGATTTTTTCAAACTGTTTTCGCTTAATCTGCACACGGTTTCCATTCACAATCACCCAGCCAGCGTCGAGATTTTCTTCTGCCAGCTTACGCAATTTCTTTTCCCCGATACGGAAGTATTTTGACGCTTCCTCAATCGTCAGCGTGTACTTTTCCCAGATAGGCACATCAGTATTGTTCATCATATATAAGCACCCCCTTTACTGTGTGTCTTTTGGAAGCAGACAGACGGCTCTGGAAAAGCTCCGCTGGTATCTCAACCAATCTCATTCCTATGAGCAAAACCACCTCTGGGACGTATCATTATCCTGTGATACAGGTCATGGCTGAACGACTTTTCCAAAGGTCGCTCTCGGATCACTGCGTGAGTCGCTCGCTTTTTTTTGGAAAGGTCATGGCGTACAGTCCCCGTGGCTCGCTGTATCACAAACGTATCTGTCTGCTTTATTCAGTTGTCAAAGAACAGTGGCGAAAGCCATAGGCTCTCATGTGTAAAAGCAGAGGGCAGGACAGGAAAGAGGGGATTTCAACAAATCATGCCCTGCCATAATTGCTTTATTCTTCTGTTGGAACAATACCGATATCGAAATCTAAAATCATTTTGATAATAGCTTCTCTGATACGCCCTTTAAGCTCCATATCTACTACGATATAAACATTACCGTATTCATCATACAGAGGACGCAAACAGCATTTTGATATGTACGGGTCATAAAATGCCAGTATTCTTTCAATAGACTGTTCATTCCCGTCCACAGCAGATGAAATAAGTCGATAAGGTGGAAGTTTATACCCTTTTTTCATGTTTTATTCACGCTCCTTTGTCAGTGTTTTCTTTAAATTTTGTAAAGCTCTGCAACGATTTTTAAAAACTCCCGCTCTGGAAATTTTCTGTGCTTTTGCAATTTCTGTATCGCTCATTTCCAGAAAGTAGTACATCAGAAGATTTTCACGGTTACGTTCCGATAATTGCTTTAATGCTTCTGAGAGTTCTTCATCAAGCACTCGGATTTCAACACCGCATACCTCAAACACGGTATAGTCACTCATGTACTCGTCCCAAACAGCCAGCTTTTCAACAACGATTTCTGGAAGCTCACAGAAAGGAATTTCTTTATCTTTACGACGTTTTAATTCCTTTTTATAATTCCAGATAACACCCTTAACAGTGCGCTTTAGCTTACAGTCAAACTGACACTGGATTGTTTTTTGGAAGTCAGACGGTTTCATCATCTCACCCCCTCTCTGTCCAGACGTAAAAGGTATCTATCCCTCTTTCCGCCCCACATCGGTACAGGAGTGGGTGATTTGCTAACCTGTATAAGAAAGAAATTCAAAAAAACATTGAACTTCTCATAAATAACAAAAACAGTCAATCAGCACATGAATGTACCAACAGACTGTTTTTGTTATGTTTGCCATATGAATTTTTAACTCATTTTTAGGGTGTGCTGACTGGATAACCATTATAAGGCGGTTATTCAGTTGTGAATACTGGCGTATTCGCTGATACGCAATCATGGCACAACCCCCTTATCCAGAGCTGTACCGTGAGTACAAAAGAAAAGGACAGCTCTGGTTATCCAAAACCGTCCTAATTAGATTGAAAGACATGGAAAAAGATATTACCCTAGAACGGCTTTTTTTTATTTACCGTCAAGGTAATATTGATATGAATTATTAACACATGATATATGTAATTTTAACACATTCTAATCATGTGTCATGAAGTATAAACTCATGACAGGTGATTTAAAATGAGGAAAAAGAAAGACACGCACAGCTTTGATTTCCGTCCGCTGGGACTGGCAATCAGAGAAGCGAGAGAAAAAGCTGGGCTTTCCCGTAATGATTTAGGCGATAAGGTCTTTTACGGAGAACGTCATATCGCAGATATTGAGAATATAGGGAAACACCCCAGCTTCCAGTTATTTCATGATTTAGTGACCATGTTCCATATCTCTGTTGATGAATACTTCTATCCGCAGGAGAAAGCGGAAAAATCTACAATCCGCAGACAGATAGACGTATCTCTTGATGAACTGACAGATGAAGAACTCAAAATCATTCAAGGAACAATCGACGGTATCATGAAATACAAGGGGACGGGAAGCAAATAGGCTTCTCGTTTTCTTTTTCCTCTCATAAACTATCCTGCTGATCTGCTCCGCAGGAAGCAGGATAAGCATTTAAAACTTTGTTTTCTTTGTAATTGTGTAAATGTATTCTTCCGGTGTCGGTATTCTATTACCAAAATACTTTTTAAAACGTTCCTGTACTGCTGGTTCTTGACTATTCACAGCGTTGTCAATATTCTCCTGTATCTCGGCTCTAAACTCAGATAACGACACACCTCTAGCTTTTGCTCCAGCTTTTAAAATAGTTTTCATATCTCGTTTTTTAAGACCAATCATTTTGTCACCTCATTACCGATTAGATTAGAAAAGAATTTATAATCGCTATAACAGATTTATCAAATACGCTAACTTTATGCCTTGTTACTAAATTGATAGTATCGTTAATTGAAGTCAAGTTACCATTTTCCAAAAAAGCTCGGCAATTACACTCTAATGCAGTGATAATTTTGTCTAATGTCCAGCTTGAGGATAAAGCTATCCTATGAAAGATTGCACATTCTTGTAGCTCACTTAAAATAATATCTTTATCAGCGTCCATATCTAAAATTGCAATATTCTCTAAAGAGCCGTTGTTTATCGGGAGTAAATAATTCTGTATCTGTTGAAAAATCGCTAACCCTTGATAATCTGTAATATATTCAACGTTTAAATTTGTAAGAGAGAATACCTTAATCATTATTATCCTTTCATTCTGCGTTTAAAGATAATAACAGACGGAATGATAAGTAACAGAGCATATCCTAAAACCCATACAAGCTGTAATGGTATATCTGAAAAATTACCGTTTATTGCATAATTTACCGCATTTACCGCATGACTGAATGGTAATAAATCGCAGACCGTTTTGAATGTACCGCCAATCATATCCAATGATAAAACAGCACCACTTAAAAACACTGTTGCATTTACTAAGATTGTTCCAAATCCATTGACCGCATTATTTGTTGAAAGTACACTACCAATAAATAAGCCAAAACTGATAAATAATATCGCCACTGGAATTAAGGTCAAAATAGCTATAAAAATATTTATATTTAATTCTAATCCGAAGAACAGAGCTACACCAAAACAGCAAACAGCCTGTAAAATTGCAAGCGGAATTATAGGTATAGAATATCCTAAGATGTAATCAATTCCCTTCATAGGTGACGCAAATAATCGTGTTAGGAAAGAACTATTCCTATCTGTGGACATCAACGTACCTACAAAGGTACTTAGAAACGCCATTCCTAAAATCGTCATACTCGGTGCAAAATTTTGAACTTCAAATACATCAGCCATTCCACCGATACTTTCTTTCATCAGAGCTAACGCAATAATCAACAAAACAGGAAATCCGAGACACATGAGAATACTCATGGGATCTCGCACAATCTCTTTAAAATTACGCCCTGTAAAAATAGTAAATCTCATAATTCAGTACCCCTTTCTGTATACATCAAAAATGCTTCTTCAAAATTTCTAGCACCAGATACCTTGATAATTTCATCAGCCGTACCAAGAACCTGCACAACACCCTTATCCATAATACAGATACGGTCAGCTAATTCCTCTGCTTCTTCAAGATAATGTGTTGTTAAAATCAAAGTTAATTTTCCTTTCAATTTTTCCATTGTTCCCCATAATTCTCGTCTTGCTCTTACGTCAAGCCCGATTGTCGGTTCATCAAGGAAAAGAATTTTAGGATTACTTATCAACGCCATTGCAATACTTAATTTTCTTTGCCAGCCACCCGATAACTGTTTTGCTCTGTCATTTTTACGGTCAGTTAGTTCAAAAGTTTCCATGATTTTGTCGGCTTTTTCTCTTGCTTCCTGTTTAGAACTACCATGTAAGCGGGCAATCATCATCAGATTTTCTTTAACTGTCAGCTTTGGTGCAACGGCAGTTTCCTGTGGAGAAAGGTTGATAATATCTTTTACTTTATCTGCCTGTTTTCTCAAACTGTTTCCTAACATAAGGGCATCACCACTTGTTGGCTCTGTCAGACAGCTCAACATTTTAATAGTTGTTGTTTTTCCTGCACCATTTGAACCAAGCATTGCGAAAAATTCTCCTTGTTTGATATTAAGCGAAAGAGAATTAACTGCCGTTAAATTTCCATATCGCTTTGTTAAATCTTTAATCTCTATTGCATTCATTCTTTGTCCTCCTTTTGAAATGCCATTTGAAAAGCTTCATTACAACCGTCCATTTTCTGTAAGGCAATCCCTTTGTCTTTATCAGCAAGTAGCACTAATAGCTCGCCGATATGAATACCAAAGAAATCTCTTACCTCTTTAGGAATAAGAATTTGTCCTTTTGTTCCCACTTTTAAAGTGCCTAAATATCGCCCATTGTGGGAATAGTGTTCTGTAACATCTCTATCCACTATATTTCCTCCTTTTTTGGTATAACAAGTATTACTTGTTATACTTATATTAGCACCAGAAGAGTAAAACGTCAACAGAAAAGTATTACTTTTCTTACTCTTCATTAAAAGTCATAAAAAAGACGGTGCCGTAAAAGCACCGTCTTAATAATTTGATTTATTCTGACTTCGTAGGTGACTGTCCAGAGTTAAACACTTGTTCAAAAAAATCTTCGTAAACTTCATATTTTTGAACAGCGATACCTTGTTTTGCGTCCGCTAATAAGACCAAAGTATCCCCCGTACTGATATTTAACATTTCTCTTGCTTCTTTTGGTATAACAATCTGTCCCTTTGGACCTACTTTCACAGAGCCGACAAATTTATCATTCTTTGGTTTTTTGTTTTCATCAGACATGAACTCGCTCCTCTCTAAAACTGTATAACTTTTCCCACTTATTATACAACTCGAACGATTAAAAAACAAGAGTTGGTTTTACTCTATTATCTTCCAGTTACTATCCTTATGGAGCGTCAACTCATACTGTGATACCTGTGTCGCCTTTGTCTGGTTATCAATGAACTTCACCGCAACGCTTACTTTCACATTGTCGCCGTCAGCCGTGAATACAGGATTGACAAGCTCGGAAAAGAGATAGTCGCCGTTTATCGGTTCAAGGGCGTTTCCCTCTACATAGTAGGCAAGCTCCTTGTCCGTTGCGGTAGGGTACAGCTTGAAGAATGTTTCCAGAAACGCCGTAGCGTCATTTACCGTATCAGCGTCCACACTGTTGTCCGCTTCCAGTGCCTTTGGTTCATAATCGGATTTTTCCATAGCAGGAGCGAGGGTCGGGTTCTGGATAATCACCATATCCCCGTCAACGTCCACATGGACGGTCACGGTATAGGTTTCTGATACATTCCTTGTCTGGTCGCCCTCTTTTATCTGCTGATCTACTTCGTAGGTAACAGTAAAAGCGTTCTCCCCAGACTGTTCCACGTCCCAGATAAGTACGTCCGTGACCGTGGAGCTGGTCGGTATATCCGTTCTGACAGTATCAACATTCAAATCCTGCAATTCCTGTGTCAGATAAGCACTGATAGCCTGTGTCCTTGCCTCGATTGCTTCCTTGCTGTTGCTCCATGTATAGTAGGACTTCGCAAAGTTCTTGACGAAATTTTCTATGCCGGTGGTGTCATTCAAACGGAGCTGTATGGTTTCTATCTCATGTGTGGTGTGCTGGTCGATAGCGGTAAAATTCTTATACACACCGAAGCTCACGCTTGCGATAAGCACCACCCATAGGGCAATGACGGACTTCTTATGCGTTCCCACTTTCATAGTGCGGATTTTCTTTTCTTTTATCGGTTTTTCTTTTTTCTTGAACATGATATTTCCATTCCTTTCTATTGCTTAATTCTGCCAGCTCCGATAAGGTGCTGTTGCCAGTAGGAGCTTGTAAGGTCAGCGTAGCCTATCGGGTCGCCAGCGTGATACATCTGGTTATTTCCCACATAGATACCGACGTGGGTTACATACGTCCCCGCATTGTAGGTACTGTGGAAGAACACCAAATCTCCAGCCTGTGCCTGTGAAAGAGGGATATGCTGGGTAGCGTCATACTGTGCCTGTGCCGTTCTCGGTAAGGAAATGCCTGCCTTGCCATAGCACCATTGAACCAGCCCCGAACAGTCAAAAGAAGTGTTAGGATTGCTCCCGCCATATACATAGTCCCAGCCTTGATATTTCAGAGCTTCGTTCATTATCTTCTGTGCCAGTTCACCCGATACTTGACTGACAGTGAGATACTGGCTGACAAGCTCCACATAGAACATATTCCCGTACCCGTAACGCCAGCCACCGTTGCGGGCGACAGCGATAGGGTTCATATAGGTGACTTTCTTTCCACCCGACTTGTCACGGGCGAAATTCTCTGCCAGCGTGAAGCTGTGCTTTTTCCCATTCTTAGCTACATAGCCGATATAGCCACCGCCATAGTTATAGGACTGTACCACCACATTTATATCCTCTATGCCTTGATTTTCTGCTGAAGAAAGCAGGGACGCAAAATACTTGCACCCCTGCTTGATTGAGCTTTCTGTATCTAAGGAGTTAGGCGGTAAGCCCATGCTCTCGGAACTCTGCATAACGTCCGAACCTGTCCCGCCACTTTCCACCTGTATGATTGCCAGCAGATAGGGGACGTACTCGGATATGCCGTATTCCTTTGCGTATTTCTCCACCATAGGCTGATGTTTCAAGACCTCTGCGGATAGGTTCATTCCCGTTACCCATGAAGAAGAACCACCGCCCCCGTCGTCGTCCTCGGCACTGATAAGCACACCAAAGAAAAGCACTATCGCAAGAAGAAATGGAAACAGACTGCCGATAATGGCGAGATGTCTTAGTTTCATTTCTTACGTCCTTTCTTTTCTGTAGTGTTTATGGTTGCTTTCTTGACGTTTCGCTCTTTTCTGGTGGTCTGTCGGTTCAGCTCCACACCGTTAAGCCTTGTCCCGTGTTTCTGTGGTACAGGTTCATCAGATTTTGAAGCCAGCGGACGTTCCTTGACAGATTGTGGCGTGGTCGGCTCGGTATGTACCTTGTCGGTAGTGACAGGACGCTTGATTTCCTGCATTTTTCCTGTGTCTGTCTTAGAAGCGGTGACAGGTCTATCATGGGGACGGGTAGCTCCTGTTGTCGCTGATCCGTCCGTCGTTCTGCCAGCCTGTTTTGCTTCCTGTGCCTTTTGAAGTTCCATACGCTTGTCAGCGATATTCTGTCTGTGTTGTTGGAGCTTGTCGGCACGCTCGCTCTGTCTGGTTTCCTGCCCCTGCACAATGCCACGCTTGAAGTCAGACACATTTGCTTTAGCCTTTTCCTTTGCGGAGTGTACGGCATAGGCGGTCTGGGTCGGCATATCCTTGATATTCTCCTTGACAGCCGTTGCCTTGTCCTTGACCTTATTTTTCGTATCGAGTACCGCACCCACGGCTGAACCAGCTCGGCTTCCAAAAGAAGTATTTTCTCGGCGTTCTTTTCTGCCCGTACCAGCTCTGGCAGATTTTCCAGAACCGTCATTCATGGCTGTTCCGGCTACTGTACCAGCCACCGCACCAGCCACGCTTCCAGCACCGACAGCCCTTGCGATACGGTGTTCCATACGCCTAGCCCTGTGTCGCATGAACAGATACGGGCGACGGAATATCCTGCGTCCCATGCTCTGGCTGTCCCCAGCATTTAAGCTGAACATACTCATAAGGTCGCCCAGCTTCATGTAGATACCCGCAAAGCAGACTATCTGTAAGAACGCAATCATAAAGAACGGGTAATCGGTGGATATGTTATAAAACATACTGGAAATACTGAAAGCTACCGTGACAATGAGGGTAATTCCCGCCCTTGTCATAATCGTATTGAATACTCGCACAATTGCCTGTTTCGCCATGTTCTCATAGCTGGGTATCATGGAGAGCAGGAAGCTAATCGGCAGGAACATAGCGAAGATGATAAATAGTATCTGGGAAAATATCATCATGCCTGTGAGCAGGAATACGAATATCGTTATCCCCAGATTGAAGATAAGCAGGAAGAACACCATTCCCAGACGGTTGATGACCTGCGGTATCGTCAGATTGTCGTTGTCGTTATCCTCGATTTCCGTTTTCACCACGTCCTCACGGGTCGCCCCGTCGTCTGCTGACGGACTGACCGATACCAGAGCTTCCACACGGTCAGCTCCGATTTCCTCTATATCGCTGTTGCCAAATTGCAGAAGTAGCCACGGCTGTTGTACCTGTATGGAGAACAGGCTGTCCCTAATCAAGTCCACGCTGTCCTTTCCTTGACTGTCGCTGTCGGGGAGCATGATTTTTGTCCCCAAGTCCAGCGAAGCGGTACTTATATCACTGGAAAAATCGTTTATCTTCTTGATATAGTCGGGAGCGTAGGCGATAAAGGAAGCGGACACGATAAACACCACAACAAAGTTGATAACGGCGTGTAATGCCTTGCTGGTTTCTCTTTTTATCAGTCCCGTGTAGGCAACATAGATACCCACGATAAGGATAATGAGAAGCAGGAAGCCCACATAGAAGCCAGTGCTTCCAAAGCCGTTTTCCGTCACGCCAGCTAGGGTCTGTATGCTCTTTCCGATACTGTCTGCCATGTCGTTGATGAAATCCAGCTTATACGCCTGCTGGACGACGTACCCTGTGGCGTTACTTAGATACAAGCTGATAGTCCAGATAAAGTTGGTGATACAGTAAAGCCCGTATTGTACGGACTTTCCGATACCGTCCAGCCAGTTCCACGGAAGCCAGCCCCAGCTATTGTCCACATAGAAGTCAAGCTGGTAATTCTCCAAAGGGTACTGTGAATACAGGTTGTCCGCATTGACGGTATCATCAACAAGCCCCGTTGCATGAGCTACCGTACCGAACAGGGATAGGAACACGACAGAAGTAAAAATGACTATCAGAGCTATCTTAAAAAAGCGAAAGAGCTTCTTTCTTTTCAGAAGCCCTTTTATCCTTTCTTTCATCACTCCACCCCATTTCTCTGTATCGGCGGTCTGGTATCAAAGGCGTGCAGTAATTCCTCAAAGACAGGGTGTATCTGCACCACGCCCACACGTCCGTACAAATCTTGAAGCAAGCATTGTCCGTTCTCCAAGTCACGAAGCCTTTTCTGATTGTTCTCATCCTCTGGGTCGATACCGAAAAATTCTAAGGTCTGCTTTATCTCGTTTATATCCGTAGAACGAAAAGCGAATTTCAGACCGATATTGTTCTTCAAGCTCTCTTTGGACACGTCGCCAGAGGATTGCGTGACGAAATACACCCCTGCCTGCATAGCTCGTCCTGCACGCACCAGCTTGTTCGAGAGGGTTTCGCCCTGTGCCACATTGAGAAACGCCCACGCTTCATCAAGGTCAACAATTTTAAAAATGCTCCTGTCGCTGTGGATAAAGTCAAGGGCAAAGGTAGAAATGACAATCAGCATAGCCACGGACAGCAGTTCAATGGTCGTATATTCCTCAAAGGTCGTGTCTTTATCTGGCAAAACAAGGTCAGCAACCTGTATGATATTGAGCTGGTTGTCCAAGCTGATAGCGTTAGACACTGAACCGTCAGAGAACAGCAGATGTGCAAAGTCATAGTCCGTAAAGCTGTCGATATGGTCGGCAATGTTACGGGCTATCGCCGTGTCCTCTATGCGTAGCTCGTCTATCACATGGAGAAGTCCTCGCTGATCGCTCTGGGTCACGGCTCGCACCGCTTTTCTAAGGACAGGGAACTTCTCACCGTCCCTAGAGGAAATCCCCGTAAGGAATGTGAGAATGTCTATTGCCAGACTTTCAGCGTCTTTTACATTCTTCATAATCACGAACGGGTCAAGAAGCCCTGCATTTTCCTTATCGCTGGTAAGGTTTACGATATTGATTTCATGGGCTATCTCTGGAAGTGTTTCTTTCCAATTGCCACGCTCGGATTTAGGGTCAAGAATGACCGCCTGCCCGCCGAACAGGACGGAATAATAGACGATAAGGTTATTGCAGAATGATTTTCCACCGCCCAGCGAACCGACAAAAGCGGAAGCCAGAGCATTTGTAACCGTACCTTTCACACCTTGACTGGCAAGAGAGGGTTGCAGATATACATTTCTTCCCGTGTCCACGGAATAGCCGATATAGATACCTGTATTCTCGCCAAGCTGTTGCGTCGCACCAAATCCAAGACCAGCCAAGAAGTCGGATTTCACATACTGCACATAATCATTGATATAACGCTTGCTGGCAGGAAGAAATTCAGAGTGAAGCCCCAGCATATCCCCAGCGGGACGAACTAATTTTACATTGAGGTCGTCGTAAAAGTCCTTGACCTCATCACAGCGTCGTTTCAGCTCGTCAAGGTCGGGAGCTGATACCCTTATCACATAGGAAAGTTTATACATACTTTCCTTGCTCTGGTCTAAATCGGTTTCCAGCTCGTCCACGCTGTCTAATGCGTCCACCACATTTGAGCTTGTTTCGCTTCCAGACTGATAGGCGTGATTGTCCAAGTCTTTCAGCTCTTTCTTCTTGTTACGGACAGTCGATAACGCTTTTCTGTTTCCCACGATTTCCACATTCATAGAAGTGTCCACGGGAAAGGTGAACTGCTGTTGCTGGAAATAGAAGATTTCCGACGACGGAAAATCCAGCTCGCCCACAATGGCATTGACGGTAAAGTAGGACACAAAGCTCTCGCTGTCCTCATGTTCCAGTCGCAAATATCGCTGGCTTTCTTCTATCAGACAGCGGGTCGGACGGATAAGGTCGTACTGCTTGATAAGCGTTGTCTTTTTCAGCTTCTTCTTTGGAAGCGAATACTCATAGTCCTCATACGCCACGCCGTCCCTGCCGTAGATATGCTCGATAAGATAGCCGAAGTCGTTCTTGTCCAAGCGTCGGAACTTGAAACGGCGGGAGATTTTATTTTCCAGCAATTTCTCCATTTTCATGTAGCGGTTGATTTCATCATCTGGCATGGAGATAAAGTCATTCATCAGCGTATGGTTGACCTCGTTCAAGAACTCTTTGAATGTCATAAAAGCTGACTTCTTCATGCTGTCCAGACTGACTTTTTCCTCGGTCACAATGAGCTTGAAGCCGATAAAAAAGCAGTAGTCCACTTGATTGTCGCCAATCATGGAAACAAGGGCTTCCGTCTGTTCATCTATCTTCTGTATCGCCACATCACGAAGTCGCCCCGTCACCAATCTTTTTGACTGCTCCTGTATGCTTCTTACGGAGCTTTCCGTCGCTATCTGCAAGGCGTGTATCTTCCCCTCACGGGACTGTGCGATAAGCTGACGGAAGCTGTCATGGACGATAAATTTCTGTTCCGCTGACAGAAAAGAATAGTTATACGGTATCAGCTCATAGTAGGCGAATACCTCATTGTCCTTGTTCCAGACAAGGTTGTTGTCGATATACTTAATCGGGAACATACATCACACTCCTAACCGCCGTGACAGGTTCGCTGAACACTTCTTTTTCCAGCTTCACGGCTTTTCCTGCATAGGTCACTTTTGGTCGCAGGGCAAATGTAATCTGCGATTTCAAGAAGCTGTAAGGCTTCTTGCCGTCAAAGGTTTTTTGGCTCATGAACCATGTGAGGGCAACGGGAATACCGAAGTATTTTAAAAATGCCCCCTCGATAAGCGATAACGGCGGTAAGTCCCCTAAGAGAATGACGACAAACTCCGTGATGACAAACCACGTTATCTGGGTAAAGGTAACGGGAAACGGGAGAGTAAAATCATTGATTGCGTATAAGACTTTCTCCACGTTCCAGATACCCGTGTAGCTCTTAATCTTCTTCAATTCGTTTCAGCTCCTTTCGTTGTAATGGAAAAGGACAGCCGTTTTTCAGACTGTCCTTGATAGAAAAAGCTGTCAGTAGCAACACTTCCTGTTGCTGATCTGCCAGCTCTAATATGGTATCTCGCATATCCCACGGCTTGTTTCAATGAACGTCCCCTCTATGGACAAGTCCCTGCCGTATGCTTCATAGTCGATATAGTTCTGCAACGGTAGCGGTATCTCGCCCAGCACTTGTAACTCGTCAATGAAGTAATAGGCAATGTCTGTCATGTCGTCACAGTCTGGATAGAAATAAATGTCGTCCTTGTGTTCGTAGACTTCTTCCAGACTTCCATAGTGGGAAACAAACTCGTCCAGAGCGTCTGTGATATAGTCGGGAAGCTCACAAATCATCTCGTACATCTCATTGAGTTCTTGAATGGAGATATACTCCCCGATTTCAATAGGGAAGTTGTCGGTATCATGGACAGCGTATTCCTCATAATAGCTGTTCAGCCCGATACGCTCCGCAACATCTTCCTCGTCGATAGGGAAAGAGAACCAATCCCCGACAAGTTCGCCCTCGTTGTACTTGCCAAGATTAGCGATATACACCCTCATGTCGTCAACCATAGGCACACACCTCTTTTCTACGGAAGTTCATAGATACCGTGGTCGGTTTCCACAAAGCGTCCGTTGTCGTCAAGGTACTGCCCGTAGGCTTCAAAATCGAAATAGCGGGTGACGTTCTCACTTAGGGAAGTAAAGTCTGGGTCATTGTTCAGAATGTGGCGGGCAACGTCCGTCATGTTCTTGCACCAAGAATAATGAATAATGTCGTTTCTGTATCGGTGCAGTTCGTCAAGGTCAGTGAAATAGCACATCAGCTCCGTATAGTCCTCTTTCAAATCAGAGGGTAGATTTTCGTAGGTATGGTACAGGTCATTGAGCTTTTCGACGGTGGTATCTTCCTGCACTTCATCAGCAAAGGGAAGCTCCTTGCCCGTGATATAGTAATAGTCTGTATCTACATCAATCCCCAGCAGTTCTTCCACCTGTTCCGTGTCGATAGGCAGGGTGAACCAAAAGGCTCGTATCTCGTCGTCTGTCGGTTCTCGTGCTTCAATCTGCACACGCATTTCTTCCATGTTTCATCACGTCCTCTCTTGTCAACGCTTCCTGTATGACGGCGTAAGGCACACCGAATACATAGCGTGAAAAATCTTCTAACTGTTTCTTAGGGTAGTCAGACAGGCAAAGGCGTTTCATCTCAAACCAGACCGTACGCTTGTAATAGGGCAGGTCGGAGAGATACGGACACCCGATTTTTGCCTGCATATCGGTAAAAATATCTTTCAATCAATCACTCCAATCTTAAATTTGAGTATAGAAAAAGCGGTTGATCTCCAATGGAGTAACCGCTTTGTGTGTGGGATATGAAATTGTAAAATTAGGATTTCGTATACGCCAACGTGATAATTATTACTTTTTATTTGGCTTTCTCTTAATTCCTAGTAATTTAATAAAATCTTGAAACATTGATGTATCGGTGGGTTCAAACATTACCCATTTACCATCTCGATAGGTTTTAGCTTCATCATAGATTTTTTGGACTTGTTGAGAATAATCATTGCGTTCTGCTTCAAATTTTGCTCTTTCGTCTTTTCCAAAGATAATCATAAATCCTATACAATTTTCTCTGGCATATAACGCACAGAGCGTTTTACCACCTCGGCGATATTTGTACTCATAAGTCCATGCCTTTCCACCTTTATTCCACAGACGTTCCATTTCATATTTTTCGTCAATTAAAGCACATAACTTATTCCATACATCATACAATGATTGTCCAACCAAATTCGTCATTTCCTCTGCATTTGGTATTTTATCAAGCATAATTTTTACCCTCCAAACACTTTGATTTATCGCATACAAGCATTTACAAATTTCATGGGAACATTCATACGCTCTGCAACTTGTTCTGGTGTCATTCCACTATCCAAGAAACGCTTGCAAACCACTTTCATATTTTCGCCCACTTCAATTATATGCTTATCTGGGTCATAGAAGCGTACTACACGCTGTCCCCACGAATGTTCTATAATAGGGTGGACATATTCAATTTCAAATTCTTTTAGCTTATCGGTAAATTTATCGAAATTATCTTCTTCAAAATATATTTCAAAATTGTTTCCACCAAAAGAAATATCCTCTGTTCCTATAAATTCGCTGTATGTTTCAAGTGTCTGTAAAGCCAGTCCGCCCGTTAAAGTCTTGTTTGCCCCGAAATCCATGATAACATGAAGTCCGAACACCTTTTTATAAAACTCAACAGACTTCTCCATATCAGATACTACCAGCATAGGATTTTTTAATTTCATTTTTACAGCCCCCTTTAACTGATTTTATATTCAAATTATATCAGTTATAAGTATGCCGTTCAATAAAATTCATAGCGTGACTATCCTTTATCTGTGTACCATTCCGTCACCCCCTTTCATTCCCCCTATGCCCGAACTCCCATAGGGGGACAGGTAAGTTTGCGTGACCGCAAACGATTGATTGTTACGCTCCAATGATACGGTTGAACAGCTCTAACAGCACGTCCTTGACACCGCCGGCATTGAATACCAGCCCCACAGCGATTAAGGCAATCACAAGGAAGCCGATTAACTTAGAAAACTCTCTCTTAAATCCTAAGTAGATACCGATTACCACGATTGCCATAAGCACCAAGCTCTGGGCGTTGCTTAAAAACCAGTTGTATAAGTTCTGTCCGAAATTCATTCTTTATCAATCCTTTCTTTTTTAATTTCTTCCATTTCTTCGTCAGCCATTTTGCTGACCTGTGCGATACACATAAGGACAACGCCGATACCCATTCCCAGTGATACCAGCACCAAGTCCTTGACAAGTTCTGCCATAATCAAATTTCTCCTTTATTCTGTGATAAGCTCCTCTGTGTCCGCTGTCTGCTGTCTGATTATCTGCAAATGCTTTTCCGTCAGCTTTGCGTTGTCCTCAATCTCTTTCAGATAGCTTGTGCTGTTGCCAGCGTCTATCTTTTTCAGCATTTTCAGTGTAGGGGCGACCTGTCGGCTTATCCAGCCCAGCGTCCTTTCCAGCGTATAAGGCTCTGGGTCTGTCGTCAGTTTGATAGGCGGGCGGTCTTTCCCGATAAACCACGCCCAGCGGTCATTGAGCTTCCAGTCTGTCTTTCGCTTCTCCGGCTCTCTGTCCACGAAGCGGATATAGTGATTGATGATAGAAAATGCCGTCTGTTCTGCGTCATAATGGGTCAGCAGTTCACGAACGGCATAATAGGCTCTTTCATCTTTCAGTCGTATCTCGAAGCGGTTCTTTATGGGGGCTTCCTCAATCGGCACGCCCAGCTTTGCGTACTGTTCGAAGTTCTTCTCATAACAGCAGAAGTAGACCTCTGATTTCAGAGAACCGATATACAGCGTGTGTCCCATGCCCGCCTTGTCCTGCTCGTTGTGCTTCACCAGCTCGCCGGAAGCATAGGACTTGAAAGAACGGAACAGGGAAACACATTCCTCACGGTTGCATTTGGCGGTCAGATCTGGAATATCCAGTATGCCCGCCCTGTCGTTAATGGCAAGGTCAAGGCGTTTCATCACACCGCCCTCAACCAGAGCGTCCATGAGGAAGTCATACCAGCTTCGCTCCTGTGCCAGCAGATAGCTCTCAAACTGGCGACAGCCTTTTCCTTTCAGCTCCAGAAGCGTGCCTTTTTCCTCGTCCTGTGAGGTGTAGACGAACACATCACCCAGATAGTAATGCTCGGTGTATTTGTAGTGTCCGTAGTCCTCATGGAGCATATAGTCAATGTTGAGTTTCAATATATCTCTGATAATGTGCTGGATATCCAGCGTGGGGAAACGGATACGCACATAGTCGAACAGCAGGAACATGGGAGCGTCGGGATTGAATTTCTCGAC
Source organism: Massilimicrobiota sp. An80 (assembly GCF_002159255.1). Classification (NCBI taxonomy): domain Bacteria; kingdom Bacillati; phylum Bacillota; class Erysipelotrichia; order Erysipelotrichales; family Erysipelotrichaceae; genus Massiliimicrobium; species Massilimicrobiota sp. An80. The sequence continues at coordinate 10,491 of NZ_NFHI01000028.1, read as the reverse complement.
AGCTTCCATGAGCTTGTCCTGCATATCGTCCGTGAGCGTTACCTTTCCCGCTTCGATACGGTTCAAATGTTCACGGCTGATACCAGCCATGATTGCAAGCCTTGTCTGGGACACGCCATAAGATAAGCGTTTCTCTTTCAAGGCGGTTATAAAGGTGCTTTCATTCAGCCTGCATACCCCCAATCGTGAAAGTGTGATATTTTCCGCCGATTGTCACAGTCAGCCATGAGTGAGAGAAAACCCTTTTGCCAAGCGGGATTTACAGACTTTTTGACCGTAGTTTCCAGCGGAATTGTGCCCCTCTGTTAGATACCGAGGGGCTTCTTTCGTGGAGCAGGGCAAGCCCTGCTCCACAGGACGGCTTGCACGGTCTGGGTCGCTTCGCTGACCGTTCCAGCCGTCAATGGTTCAGCCTATCCTTGTCATGCCCGTATAAACTACGATACAGTCGGTATCTCTTGAAAGGCATTTTCTGGCTATATCCTTGTCAATCTCATATTCACGGCATACCTGTCTGAAATGCTCCCTGTCCATGACAAGAAACGTATAGCGGAAAAGACAGCCCAGCAGGTTTGCCATAGGTGCGGGAAGCTCCACGGAAAACAGCAACGGCATTTCCAGATAGTCCTCTGCCAAATCTTCCAGCAGTTCCGACATTCTTTTGTGAAAAAGTGTTTCTGGATAGTCGTCGTCCTGTTTATATTCACTGTCTGCCGTAAAAGCCAAATCGGACAGGAATTTTCCATAGCCCAATCCGATACAGGTGAGTACACTGTCGGTACATTCTGGTTCATAATGGATTTCCAAATATCCCATAATCATTCAATCTCCTTTTGTTTCTCTGGTACGGCTTGCCTTGCCAGTGCAAGAGAGCCGATAGTCTGTAAAAAGTCATGCCCCTTTGGTACAAGGGGAGTGTAAAACTCCGATATGACGCTCGTACCCACGTCACAATAGCCACGCCCTTTGATACGCTTCTGGAAGAACTGCTTTTTTACGTCGCTTCCAAAGAGCATACCGTAGCCAAGCTCGCTGATACGTCCCAAGCCCACACGGAAGTTGAAGTTATCTCTGATACCGTCGCTGAAATACTTTGCGTCGGGACGCTGGCAGGCGACAACGAGGAAATAGCCTGCCTGTCTGCCAAGCATGACGATTTTCTTTAGCTGGCTAAGTAGGCTCATGCTTTCCTTTGTCCCCAGCATTTCCAAGAACGCCACATACTCGTCAAAGATAAGGAAGCAGGGTGGTAAGCCCAGATAGGCATAGTTCTCGCCCGTCTTGTAGTCTGGGTGGAGCTTCATTTCTTCGCTTCTTGCCACCATGCCCTCATAGAACGCATTGACACATTCAATCATATCTTCTTTGGTGTGGTACACGTTATCCATGACCGTACCCAAGTCCGCAAGGTCAGCGTTCTTAGGGTCTAAGATGTAAAGCTGGGCGTTGGTCTGCAAGAGGGCTTCAATGATTGTCAGCAGAAAGTAAGTCTTTCCACCGCCAGTCCCGCCACAGATAAGGGCGTGAGGGAGTGCGTCGTATTCCCATGTAAGGTTCTTCATCAGACGCAAGCCCCCGTTTTCAGCCTTTACTTCGTCAATCGTGATACGGTTCGCTATCATGTCATAAAGCAGGGTGTACTCGATATAGCCGTCATGGAGCGTCTTGTCAGTCAGCTCGCAGTAAAGCCCGCTTTCCAGCTTATCTTCCAGTCTAAGGAGCTGGTCTTGATACTTCCCCAAAGAGATTTCACAGCGGATATGGAGCAAGCCCGTGTCCATTTGATAATAGATTTTAGGAAACCAGACGATTTTTTCCCTTGATCTGCTCTGCAGGTCAGTGAAAAAACCTCTGTCCTGTACGGTCTGTGCTTCATACCACTTATTGTCCAGTATCATGCGGGAGAGCTTTTGACGGTGCAATAGCTTCTTGAAGCTGTCATGGAAGAAGTGGTAATAAAGAAAAGCGACCAATGCACAAACACCAGTCGCTATCCCTATGGTTATGAAGTTGTATGTAGAAAGCGTCACGCCATTATCAAGTAAGCTGAAATGCTCCCAATCAGTACGCATGAGCTGTCCCATGTTCAGTAGCAGGAGAACAGCCACGAACAGGAGCAGGAGCGTACCCGCACAGAAGCGGTACACAAGGTTCTTGTCGCTGGCTCTGATACGCTTTCCCTTGTATTTGTAAAATGCCATTGATACTCCTTTCATCAGTAACAGCCGATATAGGTAAATATCCTGCTGGCTGGATTTTTCCAGTCTATCGTTTCAATCGAAAACTGGAATGTGTACCAGCATTTGTCCCTGCTGATATAATCGTGCATGGAGATAATCAGACTGCCGTCCATTTGACAGCCACTATCCTCGATTGCCTGCGTCAGCATAGTTTGAGCCAGCCAGCGGTATTCTGGAAGAGAGACTTCTCGGAACTCCCTTTCATAATCTTCATAGCCTGCTACGTTCTCCATAGGCTACTTCTGATTTTTCTGCTGTCCCTGCGGAGCGTGGTTCTGTGGATTTCCTGCGGGTTGACCGCCTTTATTTTTCAGCACAATGTCGTCTGCCTTGATGTACCATTCCACATCTGCCCCTCGGTAGTTGGCGTTTGCTACCGTATCGGCAACAGGATTGATAAGCTCCACCTCGGCATTGTATGGATAATCTTTGACAGGGATTTCCGCTGGGATAGATACCTGTATCGTGCGTTCCTGCTGACTGCATTTCAAATCATAGGTTCTACGCTTGATTTCCTCGCTGGTCGTCCCGTCCTCATTCTCCACACGCACTTCATGTCTTAATGCCGAGAATTTCAGCACTCCAAACGTCTTTTCCTTATCTAACACAATTCCATTCGCTAATCTCATAATCTGATACCCCCCTTTACTTGCTTTCCTCGGCTGGAAGCATATCATCAGCCGTTAAGATATAGTTGGTGTAGCCACGACCTCGCACGTTCTTTCCCTCGGCGGTAATCTTAGGATTGACGAGCTTGACTTTCTGCTCATACTTGAAACGCTTCTCCCCAGCCTTTGCGGGAAGCACCACGATAATATCGTCGGCTCTCTGAATGTCGGAATACAGGTTGTAGCTTCTCGTCACGGGAACAAAGCGACCATTGATACGCTGTTGCTCCACGTCATTTTCTCCTGCAAACTCTAAGTTACCAAAAGTCTGTGCCATGTCAGGCACGATATATTTCAATTTCATGTGTTCATACCTCATTTCTTTCTGTGATTGATATGTGGGGAGCTACACTCCCCACGCCCCTAGTGGACTGTTCTTTTCCGTCAATCCGCAAGCAGATTAACAGAAAAGGAACAGTTTAAATTTTCATTTTCTGTTATAAGTACATACGGCGGGGAACGTGATTTCTTCATCATCATAAACAGACCGTCCGATTATGAACGTCTACGCTTGATGAAGTATGTTCCTGCCACGCCTGCACCAGAGAGAACAAGAAGTCCTAAGAATAAGGCAATGTTTGTGTTATCGCCTGTCTTTGGAGCGTCTGTTGTCTTGCTCGGTGTATCTGGTGTGGTCGGCTGTTCCGGCTCTGTTGGTTCTTCCGGCATTTCTGGTACTTCTGTGATTGTCACCGTCTGCCCGTCGTCCTCAATGTCCTTATGCTCTGTAACCTTAGTCGGCTCGTCTGGATTGCTCAAATCGTATAATTCCTCAAAGGTCACAAGCTCTTTCCCGCCAAGCTCGGAAGCGTCGAATGTAAAGGCAATCTGTACTTCCATGCTTTCGCTGTCGGCAGTAAAGGTATAGTCATTTTCAACACGTTCACCATTGATGATAAGCTCGGCGTTTTCGTCCTTAATCATCTGCCAGCCTTTGAGCTGATACTTAGTGCCGATTTCCAAACCGTCAAGGGTAACGGTATCAATGATTGTCACGTCTTTTCCAGCTTCAATCTCTTTCTTTCCGTCCTCGCTGGTCGCTGTGGTATGGATAGAGATGATACGCTCCGTGATAAGCACCGTCTGTCCCTCGTCGTCAATGTCCTTGTGTTCAGCAACCTTTACAGGCTCGTCCTCATTGGAAAGGTCGTAAAGTTCCTCAAAGGTAACAAGGTTCTGACCACCAAGAGAAGAAGCGTTGAACGTGTATTCTATTTCAATCTTCATTTCCTCACTGTCGGCTGTGAATGTGTAATCACTTTCCACACGCTGTCCGTCGATAAGAAGCTCGGCGTTTTCCTCTTTCGACATCTGCCAGCCTTTCAACTGATATTTTGTGCCTTTTTCTAGCCCGTCAAGCGTAACCGTGTCAACGATTGTTACCTCTTTGCCAGCTACGATAGACTTCTCGCCGTCCTTGCCTGTGGCTGTGGTATGGATAGAGATTTCTTTCTCGTATTCATCAGTAAGTGTTCCTAAGTCAATGGTCACATTGTTTCTGGACACCACGATTTCAAACGGTGGGATAAGCTCAAAGCCTTTGTTGCTCTCACAGCGTAATTCCTCAATGATATAGGTATCGTAAATCAAAGCACCTTTGCTGTCGTCTGGCTCGCTTGTTCCAAACCAGATACCGTCCTCGCTGGTCTTTCCTGCGTTAGTGTTGTTCTTGTGGGAAGCCCAGTCGGAAGAAGTGGAGAACTGCCCGTTATCATCAGTCACGATAATATGGCTCTCACCTGTGGTCTTGCTTGTGATCCTAAACGGAACTCCCGCAAGACGCTGGTGTGTGCCAGCACCAATCTTGACACCCTCTAGGTCGCCACGCTTGACTTGATTGTAGATTGATGTGTCTGTACCTGTAAGGTCAACGATTTTCCCGTCCTCTGTGATTTCAAATTCAATCGGTTCTGCACCGTCTGTCAGATAGCCCTCTGGAGCTTTGCTTTCCTCAACACGGTATTTTCCGTAAGGTAACAGGTCGGCAGAAGTAGAAGCCACGCCCTCAATGTCGGTAAGGATTGTCTTTACCACTTCATTCTTGCTGTAAAGTTTCCCCTCGACAAGTACGGCATTGTCATTAAGGGAGATGATTTCAAATTCAGTGTCTTTCAAAGTCGCACTTCCTTGACCTTTGGTATCGCTGGTTTCCAAATCTCTTTTCTGGATTTTTACACCGCCACGGATAACCTTGTCTGATACATGGTACTGATTGCTTCCAGACAGTACGGCAATGTCGCCGTCCTCGGTAATCTGTGTAAGGTACATTCCTTTAATCTGTTCCTCGCTTCCGTCAGCCTGCATATATGCACCGTTAAGAAGATAGCCGTTAGGAGCTTTCGTTTCCTCAACAGTCAGCGTTCCTAAAGGAAGCACGTTCTTTCCGTCCTGTGTATAGAAGCTGTCCCCAGATACCTTGTATTCATCAGAAAGGCGGGAAACATAATGGATAGTGCCATCGCTGTCCTTTTCAGCGATTGTCTTTGTTACCCATGTTTTTGTCGGCTCGCTAGGAAGATTGTCAGCAGTATAGTGTCCCGCATAGAATTTCCATGTGAACTCCGCACCCTCTAAAGAAGCGTCGCCCTGTGGAGCGTCTTTCTGTGTTTCCATATCAATCTTGAAAAGCTCAATAAGGGTATCTGTGACCTTTGGCGTATCTGATACATTGAGTGTCGCTGTCTTGCCAGCTTCCACATTTAAGGAATAGACAGTGCTGTCTACCTTATAACCAGCAGGAGCAGAAAGCTCTTTGATGTAGACTGTGCCAGCCTTTACTTCCACGGTATCAGTATTTCCGCTGTTATCAGTCGTAAGGGTGGCAAGCTGTTTCGTACAGTCCTTATCAGAATAGACACCATATGTCGCACCAGCGATAGAGTAAAGTCCGTTTCCGTCGGTAATGCTGGCATTACTGGAAGTCTTTTTAAGGGTGGCATTTCCTACGGCAAGTTTCGCCCAGAACTGTCCAATGTCCTGTCCCTCGCCAGAGTAGATATAACCGCCACATTCATAGCGTCCCTTGTTCTCGCTGGCAAAGGCTTTCGCCCCAGCGTAAACCTCGTCCTGTACGGCTTTTGAGATTTCATCATAGGAAGCTCTGACGTTATCGCATTGCCAGCCAAGATGAACGCTCAATCTCTGCCATACGACGCACTGTTCAAGAAGATAGACCTGTTTATAATTCAACTCGCTGTGGCTCTGTGCGTACTGCTTGACGTATTCCAGAGAGAGGGCAACGTCGGAAATCTGGTCAGCACTCATGCGTGTGCTTGCGTCGGCTCTGGTCTTGTAGCCGTTCTTGAAGTTGGTGTTGATGTCCACGCAGTAGGCAGTTTCGCCCTCAACTTTCATAATGCCCTCATTAAAGGTCGAACCGATAGAACCGTCATTCATAACCTTTTCGATATAGCCTGCTCGCTCCGCACTTTCTGTCCAGTATTGCGTTTCAGAAGCGTGGACTGCCGTTGTCGGCAAAGCGGTAACGATAGTCGCAAAGGCAAGGAAGCCTGTGGCTAATCGCTTCAATATCTTTTTCATAGCTTTTAAAATTCTCCTTTCGTTTGGATATAGAAAAAGCCGTCCATTTCTGAACGGCTGGAAATAGAAAAGGAACGTCAATATCGGCGTTCCATAATCTACTTGCGATATTCAATTTTTGTTTTTCAATACTGATGTGCTGTACCATATCTTTGCAAATCTGGGATTTCTAACGTATCAAGGCTCATTCAATGGTAGTAAAATCGTAGTAATTTGAAGTATTTCAATCCTTGAATGTGCTGATAAGTACAGTGTTTTAGCAGACAATCAGATTTTTAGTTGTTTTTTATGTTACAATTATAATAAATTGATTAAAATAAGTATAAATTGAAGGAGTTAGATTATGAAAAAAATCATTATTTATATTATTGGTTTAAATTTTTTAGCATTAGGAATTGTATTGAATATTTCTACAGGACTGGGAGTTGCTGCTTTATCAAGTTCCATTTATACAACAAGTCAAATATTTCATATATCATTAGGAACAGCCTCTATTATCTGGTATATAGTGTTTGTTGGAATACAATGTTTATTATCAAAGAAAATAACTAAGGAATACCTTTTAGAAATACCGTTATCTTTTGTATTTGGTTATCTTAATGATTTTTATGATTATATCATTCATATAACACCATCATCTTTTATACATTCACTGTTACTATTATGTATCGCTTTACTTTGTATTTCTTTAGGCGTTTATTTGACAAGTGAAACAAACTTTGTATTGAATCCAGGCGATGGCATTGTGAAAACAATAAGTGAAGTTTTCCATTATCCTTTCTATAATGTCAAAAATATGTTTGATATTTCTATGATTTTATGTTCGCTTGTTTTAAGTTGGATAACACATAATCCTATTATGGGAATAGGTATAGGAACTATCATTTCAGCAGTTATGATTGGTAGGCTTATTAAAGTCTGGCAATATCTTCTTCAAAAAAGATTATTTATTCAGGTATAAAGTTTTTATATGTGTTCATAATTCACATATGAGGTGATAAACAATATGAACAATATAAAAAAAATCGTTTTTATTATACTTGTATGCATGTTATGTGTCAGTGTTGAAGCAAAAAGTGACGTTCCTAAATATAAAATTATATCTAACAGTTATCAACAAACTGATATTCAAGACATGTATGATATAAAAAATCAATTACTAACAGATTATAAAGAATGGGTCAAAGGGGTTGATAATCCAGATCAGGCTTTAGCTGATCACCAGAGTGATTATCAGGCAACCTTTAAACAGGGTGTTTATACTATTGTTTTAGGAAAAGGAAAAGGGAAAACTTTAACAGGAGATTTAAAGGTCAATTATTGTGAAACAACTGAAGATATAGAAACAAAATCCTTGATATGGGATTGGCTATTTTGATATGAAACAATATGTTTCATATTTTTTATTCTCTTTAAAAAATAAGAGAATAAGCAAATATTATAGGATTAAGGGTAAAATTAATGAATTATTTTATTTCGTTATCAAAAAGTGATATGATATATATCATAAGGAGGATTGTTTCATGAAACAGTTAAAACAACCAGACAATAAAATAATGATTTATCCGATCTATCACCATCAAAGTGTCTTGAATGATATATGTGATACCTTAGGATATGATATCAACACAATCATCAATAAAGACTTCAATCATTCAACAAAAGTCTATACACTTGGAAAATATGATTTCCCTTATATTCTTTTTGTTGGTCTTGGTGATGTCAGTGAACTAACGACTGCCAAACTTAGAAAGTTAGTTTTGAATATTTCAAAAAATATTAACGAGCCTGTTCAGCTGATGACTGATCATCTTGATGAAGGTATTGACAAGCATGCCTTTGTCAGAATATGGGTAGAATCACATATCATTGCCCAATATGAGGAATGCAAGATTGGACATGACGCGAAAATGATAACTGATTTGGATATTGTATCATCAGGATATGTTGAAAAGGATATTGAAACAGGAAGAATCTATGGAGAAGGCATCAACTATGCCAGAAGACTTGCCGATACACCATCCAATCTGATGACACCAGAAGACATGGTCAAAGAAGCTGTCGAACTGGCTAAGGCGTATAACATTGAATATACAATACTCAACAAGAGTGCCTTAGAGGAAATGAAAGCAGGAGGCATTCTGTCCGTCAATCAGGGAAGTCATATACCAGCCTACATGATTGTATTGAAGTATACGCATAATGGAAATGCACCACATAAAGCCGTGATAGGAAAAGGAATTACATTTGATTCAGGAGGATACAACCTGAAATCAAACAGCTATGGCATGAAGTATGACATGTGTGGAGGAGCAGATGTTTTAGGAATCATGAAGATTCTTGCTGGCATCCAAGCCAAGACAAATGTTTATGGAATCATTCCAGTGACAGAGAATTTGGTGAATGGAAAAGCCTATAAACCACAGGATGTCATCACAACACTATCAGGAAAGACAGTCGAGGTCGTAAGCACAGATGCAGAAGGACGACTGATCTTATGTGATGCTATCACGTATGCACAAAGACTAGGAGCTAGTCATCTTATTGATTTAGCGACTCTTACAGGAGCATGCGTAGCTGCTTTAGGAGATGTTTATACAGGTGTTTTCGCTAATGATGATGCCTATTATCAAGAATTTGAACAAGCCATGAAAGCAGCCGATGAAAAAGGATGGCGATTACCAATGGATGATGAATATTTCGCAAAAATTAAATCAAATAGCGCAGATTTCAAAAATTCTATGGGAAAACCTGGTGCGGGAGCAAGCATTGCGGCTAATTTCTTGAATGCTTTTGTAGAAGAAGGTACAAAATGGATTCACCTAGATATTGCAGGAACAGCGGACAATGATGGTACTGGTGCAACAGGAGCCATGATTAGATCAGTTGTTAATATGTTTAGTAAATAAAAACCGAGATTTTTCTCGGTTTTTTAAATATTCTTTTCTTGTATGTAGTTAGAATATTCTATACATATCATATCAGCAATCATAGTCAGCGCATAAGGGTGACTAGAATAATCTTTTCTCCTTTTATAACAAATATACTTATCTACATAAGGAATATTAAGATTATCAGCAGATGTTATCATGACAATCTTAGGTTTAGATTTATTATTTTTAAAAGGTATTGTTCTAGAGAAAACACGATTAAAATATGTTCCTGTATCAGAAAAAATGATAATTAAAGTATCTTCATGAGAATGAGATATGTAATCTATTTGATCAGCAAATTTAATTCTTGTAAAAATCATTTTCTCACTTGTTTGAAGATCATATTGCATATTTAAGGCAACATTTTGAGAATGCATATATCCAAATGCAGCAACGTGTTTATATTGATATATATCAATAACGAGCTCTTTGATCTGTTTATCTAATTCTGTAGAATAAAGCATATTTAAATTATCTATAACTGATAAAGTATATGATTTAGATAAACTTTGTTCATCAAAACTTTTGAAATCAAATTTATGATGTGCATGCTGGTATTCAAGAGGAATTTTTGCTATTTGGGTTTTTAAAGAATTAAAATCATTAAGGCCAATCTCTCTACAGAAACGTGAAACACTAGAATTAGAAACATAACATGTTTTTGCAAGTTCAGATATAGAGAAATCCTCTAGATTCCTAATGTTTTCTATTAAGAATTTTGCTATTTTATAATTATTAGAATCTTTAGGTTCACTATTAATTGTTGATAAAAGTATGATAACGAGATTAAACCCAAATTATTCATGAAAGCAAATTTGTGATGAAAAACTTATAAATCATGTCTATTTTCTAGCTTAAAAAATGTTATCCACCGTAAAATTGTGAATAACCGTAGCTAAAAAAGTGTAGTTTTTCAACTACTTTCAATAAACTATGGATTTTATGTTTTAATTCTGCAGTTTTTGATAGTATTTTAAGAATTTCTTCTTATATCTATATGCACTGCTAAATGACAATATGATTCTTCTTGCATGTCGTATGACCTTTACTGCTATCTTTTGATACTTGTTTCTAAATGTATTCATTCGTATCTTCTGATCTTTGCCTTCT
>NZ_NFHI01000027.1:0-37209 GCF_002159255.1 Massilimicrobiota sp. An80 | reverse complement strand
GAAATCGCATTTGTTGTAAAGTCTACGATATTTTTATTCAAATAGTTAATATATTCTTCATTCTTTTGTAGCTTTTCATATTTGTCTTCCTTGAACTCTATCAAAAGTTCAAATGATTTACGAACATTGTCTATTGCAACATCTAGCATGTTCTGTGTTTCATTGAACAACTGCGTATTCGCAATAGCACTTATTCCAATATGATAGTCGTTTGTAAAAATACCAAAGTCTAAGTATTTTAACTGCATCTTTCCTTCCAATTCTGGTTTTTCTGGTAAAATAATGAATGATAAATCGACCAGTTTTGTTCCAATTGGTAACAAGATGATTGTTGTCACAACATTAAATACTGTATGTACATTGGCAATTTGTGACACGACATTACCTGGTGTCAATGACTCCATAAACGCAGCAAATGGTGTTGTCATACTAATAATAACAAAGATAATTGTTCCTATAATATTGAATGATAAATGAATAATGGTTGTACGTTTGGCATTGCGATTAGCACCAATGGAAGCCAATACAGCCGTAATACATGTTCCGATATTTTGTCCAAATAAAACATAAATAGCTGATGGTAAAGTTACAACACCACTCATCGCTAACGCCTGTAAAATACCTACTGATGCTGATGATGACTGAATGATGGCAGTAAAGACTGCACCCACCAAAATACCAATCAATGGATTTTCAAAGTTTGCGACAATATTCGCAAATTCTGGTGAACTTCTTAATGGTGCCATAGCACCAGACATCATTTCCATCCCCATAAATAAAATACCTAAACCAGCAATAATTTCACCAATTGCATCAAGTTTCTTGCTTTTGAAAAAGGCAATTAATACAACCCCTATAAAAGCAATAATAGGTGCTAAAGCTGTAATATCCAAGGCAATCAGCTGTCCTGTGATTGTTGTCCCAATATTGGCACCCATGATGACCCATACAGCATTTTTTAATTGCATAAGTCCCGCATTGACAAATCCTACTGCCATAACAGTTGTGGCAGAAGATGATTGCATGATTGCTGTGGTTAAAGCTCCTACCAGCGTTCCTAAAAAACGATTTGTTGTCAATTTTTCCAAAATTGACTTCATCTTATTCCCGGCAGCCAGCTCCAAACCAGTTGACATCATGGTCATCCCATAAAGGAATAAAGCTAGCCCACCTAGCATAGAGAATATGTTTGTCAGTTCCATCTCTTCCTCCTATTTACACACAAAACAAACTTAACATAATCTTTACATAATGTAAACATGAATTTTACAAAAAAAGATTTGATTTTATCAGCTTTTGTTAAAAAATCTTAATAAAAAAATATCAACAAAGATATTCTATCCATCAAGACTCTTTATAAATAACTATTATTCCCTATTTTCAATTTTAAATGCGTAAAAAAACCAATGAGATCTAATTCTCATTGGTTTCCATTTTTTTATCTTTTCACTCTATCTAATTTCCAGATATCCTTAACGTATTCTTCAATTGTACGATCTGATGAGAAATATCCAGATTTTGCGATATTGACAAGACACATTTTAGACCATCTTGAACGATCACGATATAATTCATCTACTTTTGCCTGAGCTTTTAAGTAAGCTTCGAAATCTGCAAATAAGAAGTATTCATCATTACGATTCATCAATTCATCAAAGATCATTCTGAATTCTTCACGTGATTCATGGAATGTTCCATCAACTAATGAGTCAACAACATGTTTAATACGTGGATCATTATTATAATAATCCCATGCGTTATATTGACCATTCCATCTTAATTCATTAATTTCATTATCTTTTAATCCAAAGATAATCACATTGTCATCACCAACACGTTCAGCAATTTCCACATTAGCACCGTCAAGTGTTCCTACTGTGACAGCACCATTCATCATAAATTTCATATTACCTGTACCACTTGCTTCTTTACCAGCTGTTGAAATCTGTTCAGAAACATCTGCAGCCGGCATAATCTTTTCAGCAATTGTGACACCATAGTTTTCAATAAAGACAACTTTTAAATATGGATTTGTTTCAGGATCATTATTCACAACATCTGCAACACTATTAATTAATTTGATAACTTTCTTTGCAAAATAGTAAGCAGGAGCTGCTTTTGCACCAAAGATAAATGTTCTTGGATAAATCTTAAATTCAGGATTCATCTTCATTTGCTGATATAAATAAATCACGTGCATGATATTTAATAATTGACGTTTATAAGCATGTAATCTTTTGACTTGAATATCAAAAATACTATTGACATCAACTTTAATACCATTGTGTTTATAAATATAATCAGCTAAAACTTGTTTTCTTTGTTGTTTGACATTGTAGAATTTACCTTGAACAATAGAATCATCAACATAATCCATTAGTTTTTCTAATTCTTCTGGATGTTTAATCCAATCATTTCCAATTGTTTCATTTAATAATGATGATAATTCAGGATTTGAATAAGCTAACCATCTACGATGTGTAATACCATTTGTTTTATTGTTGAATTTCTTTGGATATAAGAAATAGAAATCTTTCATTTCCTGTTCCATTAAAATTTGTGTATGAAGTCTAGCAACACCATTAACACTAAAACTTCCTACAATTGCAAGATGAGCCATATGTACTTGTCCATCTTTTAAAATCATAACACGATTTAATAAATCTTCATCGTTATCACTGATATGTTTTACATATCCAATAAATCTTCTATTGATTTCTTCGATAATCTGATAAACTCTTGGAAGTAATGCCTGCATTGTTGAAATTGGCCATTTTTCCAAGGCTTCTGATAAGATTGTATGATTTGTATAGGCACATGTTTGTGTTGTAATATGCCATGCTTCATCCCAATCCATATCATATTCATCAATTAAGATTCTCATCAATTCAGGAATCACCAATACTGGATGTGTATCATTTAACTGAATAACATTCTTTTCATGGAAATTAGATAATGATGGATAAACTCTTAAATGATTTTTAATAATAGCACGTAATCCTGCTGATACAAAGAAATATTGTTGTTTTAAACGTAATGTACGTCCAGCAAGTGTTGAATCATCAGGATATAATGTCTGACAGATATCTCTGACTTCTTGAGCATATTGTCTAAAATCTTTATTAGATGGAATTTCATCACTTGGTTCTGAAGACCATAAACGGAGTGTATTTGTGACAGTTGTATCATTACCAACAATTGGCATATCATAAGGAACAGCCTTGACACATTCAGCATCAACATGATCCCATTTACCAGTTTCTTCATTCCATACAACATGTCCCCAGAATTTAACATCAACAGCATGTTTAGGTTTTCTCACTTCCCACATATTTCCTAATTTTAACCATTGATCAGGAACTTCAACTTGATATCCATTTTCAATTTTCTGTTTAAATAAACCATATTCATAACGAATTGTATTTCCAAATGCTGGATAAGAAAGTGAAGCTAATGAATCCATGAAGCAGGCAGCAAGTCTTCCTAAACCACCATTTCCAAGTCCTGCGTCAGATTCTAATTCTTCCAAATCATGGATATTAATTCCATAATCTGCTAATCCTTCTTTGGCAATCTCATAAATACCTAAATTCATCATATTGTTTACCAATAAACGTCCAATCAAAAACTCCATAGAGAAGTAATGAACTTGTTTTTGGTAATTTGTTTTTGTAGCCATTTTTGTCATAGCCCAATTGACAGATGCATAATCACGAACCATTCTTTCAAGTGTCATGAACTTTTCTGTAATGTGTGATTCTTCTACTGTACGTCCGTAAGATTCAATAATTCTTCTTGAAAACTCATATTTAAATTCTTCTTTTGTCTTAAACATATCTCGTCTCCCTCAACTATTTTCTCTTCAATTCAAATATCATACTCGAAAATGGTGCAATGTCAACCAAAATTGAATTTTCTTTGTTGACAGCGTGTATTTTTTGTGATTTGATAGCACGTTTATTCGTGAAATTGCTTCCTGTATAGTAGTCTGTATCCGTATTAATAATCTCTTTATAAGTTCCTGCTACGGGAACTGGAATACGATAACCATGATGTGTATTTCCTACAAAGTTCATCACGCAGACAAGCACTTCCCCATCTGGTGCATAACGTGCATAAGCAAAGACACTTTGTTTCATATCATCAACAACGAGCCATTCAAATCCTTCTGGATAATAATCATACTGATATAAAGCAGGATGTTTTAAAATCAGATGATTTAAGTCATGAAAATATCTATGGAAAGAATCATGTTGTGGGAATTTCAATAATACCCATCCTAAAGCTTTCTTTTCATCCCATTCTTTATATTCAGCCAGCTCATTTCCCATAAAGTTCAATTTCTTACCAGGATGTGTCATCATATATAAATACAAAGACTTACATTGCGCAAACTTCTGGTCATTATTTCCCCACATTTTATCTAGAATTGTTCCTTTACTATGAACCACTTCATCATGTGAGAATGGTAAAATATAATTTTCACGATAGAAGTACATCATAGAGAATGTAAGTTTATTATGGACATCTGGATATTGTCGATAAATTGGATCCTTTTTAAAATAAGCCAATGTATCATTCATCCAACCTAAATCCCATTTATAATCAAATCCTAATCCTCCAGATTGTGGAGCTGTTGTAACATTTGGATAATCTGTTGAATCTTCCGCAATCAACATGACACCTGGGAATAATCCATTCATATGTGAATTCATACGTTTCATGAATTCAATAGCGCCATCATTAACGCCACGTTCCTTATTTCCTTTCCAGTAAATCAAATTACTGATCGCATCAAAACGAATACCATCAACATGGAAGTAATTTGCCCAGAAATGAACAGAAGACATTAAGAAACTACGAACTTCTTCTCTTCCTAAATCAAAATAACAGCTATCCCACTCCGTATATCTTAAATTAATATCAGGATATTCATAAACAAAACCACCATCAAACTGATGTAACCCATGTCCATCTTTTACAAAGTGTGCTGGAACAAAATCCATAATGACACCAATGTTATTTTTATGGCAGGCATTAATAAATGCCATTAACTGTTTTGGATTTCCATAACGGCTTGTTGCACTAAAATAACCTGTTGCCTGATATCCCCATGAACCATCAAATGGGAATTCAGTCAATGGCATCAGTTCAATATGTGAAAAACCATTTTCTACAACATAAGGAATGATCTGATCAATCATTTCTTCATAGCTGTAATATTCACCATCTTCTTCATCTGTAAAATCCTTTTTCATTTTCCATGAACCAATATTGGCTTCATAGATATTTAAAACTCTATCAAAATTCTTTGTACGTTTATTTAACCAGCGTTTATCAGCCCATCTAAAGCCATCAATTTTATAAACTTTAGACGCTGTTCCTGGTCTTAATTCACTAAAGAAAGCATATGGATCTGCACGATCAACCCAAGATCCATTGGGTGTTTCAATACGATATTTATATGTATCGTATTGTTTGATTTTTGGAATAAATAAAGTATAAATACCCCCATCAGTATATTTTTCCATATAATGATTTTCACCATTCCATTGATTAAAATCACCAACAACCTGCACACTTCTTGCATTTGGAGCATAAACGGTAAATCTTACACCCTTTTGTCCATCTAATTCCTCAAAATGCGCACCAAAAACTCTATACATCTCTAAACAATTTCCCTCATGGAAAAGTTGTATCAAAAAGTTATCCAATTGTGCCATATTAAAACCCCTTTCATAATTTTTATTATACATGAAAACGCTTAAAAAAGCACCCATTATTTGTCAAATGAGGATTTTTAATGAGCTTCTATCTCCTATTTTCTATGATGTTTTCTACATATATTGAATATAAAAAAAGACAGATTATTCTGCCTCTTTGATAAATTCAATAACGTCATTAGGTGTACAATCTAATGCTTCACATATTTTTTCTAAAGTATATGTTGAAATACCCTTTCCATGTTTAATATTATGAATTGTTCTTGAATTAATTCCATATTGATGAATAAGGGCATATGTTGTTATAGATTTTTCCTTCATTGTCTTAAATAATGGTGCATAACTAATCATCCTATCACAGCCTCTATTTTATTATGCCCATTTCTTAAGATTATGAATATATTGAAAAATGTAACTATAATGACATGTACTAACCTTCTGTCAATGAAAAAGTATGACTCAAAAATGCTTCTTCTCTCTTCAAATCATACTTCTTGTTTGAATATTATTTGACAATAACTTCACTGACATCTTTCAATAAAATAGAATATGTTCCATCTTCCTGTTTCACTTTTTCTACCTTATCTCCAGATAAGTATTCTTCTATTGGTAAGCTAATTTCAATATCATCATCTAACACTAGCTTACATTTATCCATTGATGTTAAAGATAAGCTTTCAATACGATCTTCTTCATCAATGCCTAAATCTTTCATCATGATTTCACTTTCTTCCTGTGCCTGACCATCAGATTCCAATACTTTTTTCACAATTTCTAATGGTTTAACAGGTTGATTTGTATCAATTCTTTCCTGAATTTCATGCTTCATTAAAGGTAAAGCTTTTCCATCATTGACATTATAAATATCATCCATCTTTTTCACAACTTTTTTCATTGTTGACATTTTTTGTTTATCCGTCAACTTTTCTTCACCTTTAATCCATTGTGCATTCAAATAGAAATCCATTCTTCCATCAATCATATATTTTTTTTCAATTAAAAATAATTTTTTAGCATCCACATTCACAACAATCGCTTCATCCACAGGAGAACCCATTGTTGGTAAAACCTGTTTTTTAGTAATACGAATGTTTTCTTCATCAATCACACTCATAGGAATATAACGATAGTTGAGCTTTAAGGCTGCCACATATCTTTCTCCATTTTTATAACAATCCACAAACAGCACATTGCTGTTAGGCATTTCTTCTATAACTGAACCTAACGCAAATAATTTGTCCGTCATTTCATGTGCCTGTTTGATAAATTCTTCATCACTTTCAATCATCTTGTCACTTCTTAACATCATTTCATGTAAAGAACCAACTGTTAATTCTTTGAGTGAAGGAGAATTTAAAGCTTTTTCTACTTTCTTACGATAATAATCAATAGATGTTTCATTCATATCGACAAAGTCAGTAGAATGATAAATCTTACGATGTTCAAAATCTAACATATGCATTAAAATTTTATTTATGACTATTGTATTCATCTTACCACCCGCCAAGATTATAACATATTTCTTTATCTATGACATTAAATACTTTATAATAATCTCGAGGTGAAATAATATGAAAATTGTCATTGCCCCAAGTAAAACAATGAAATATCAAAAGATTCCTTTTGTTGGTAGTGAACCTTTATTTCCAGAAGAAACACAATATCTTACAAACATTTTAAAACAATATAATGATGAACAGTTATGTCAACTCATGAAAATATCTTATAAACAGGCGACTCAAGTGTATCAGTATTTTCGTGAAGAGCAGACTGCTCATCCTGCTTTAGCTTTTTATCAAGGAACTGTTTTTAAACAACTTGAATTAGCATCTTACATAAATCATCATGATTATCTCTTAGAACATTTACGTATTTTAGATGCTTACTATGGTGTTTTAAAATACAATACTTTGATAACCCCTTATCGTTTAGATATGACAATGAAACCTGATCATATCAACTTATATGATTATTGGTATACACCTTTATATCAACATTTTGAACAAGTTGATTTCATTATTTCTTTAGCATCTAAAGAATTTACCAATATGTTAAGACATCCTCATATCTATTTTATAGATTTCATGATCAATGATCAGGGGAAAATGAAAAGAAACGCCATGATTATTAAAAAAGCCCGTGGTCAGATGTTAAATCAGATGGTCTTAAATGAAATTTGTACATTAGATGAATTGAAAACACTCAATATTGATGGTTTTACATATCAGCCAGATTATAATCAAGAAGGTACTTTAGCATTCGTCAAAGTCCTATAATATAAAAAGGATATTAGTATGTTAAAAAGTGAAAAAGTTATCGTCATTGGAATTGGATCTTTTATAGGGTTGTTTATCTTGAACTTTTATTTTTTATCTTATATTTTATCATTTCTTGTGATAGGTGGAGATGATTATGTGCTTTCATATATGATGCCAATATACAGTGGTATTGCACTGATTGGAGCTATTATCATCTGTTGTAGCTACATCATTGTCAAAAAAATAAATCAACTAAGAGAGGAAAGAAACAAATGATTACCATTCGTCATGAAGAGAAAAAAGATTATATGACAGTAGAAAATGTTATTAGACAATCCTTTTATAACGTTTATATGCCTGGATGTTATGAACATTATTTAGCACACATCATTCGTAATCATGAAGATTTTATTCATGAATTAGATTTTATTTTAGAAAAAGATGGAAAAATTATTGGGAATATCATGTATACCAAAGCAAAGCTTATAGATGAAAATAAAAATGAAAAAGTTGTTCTCACTTTTGGTCCTGTCTGCATTTTACTTGAATATCAACAACAGGGTTATGGAAAAAGACTGATTGAACACTCCATGAAAGAAGCCTATCAGCTTGGATATGATACTATTGTCATTTTAGGCAATCCTGGAACTTATGTTCGTTTGGGATTTCAAAGCTGTAAAGATTTTCATGTCAGTCTGGAAAATGGAAAATACCCAACAGCATTGCTGGTGAAAACTTTAGTTCCTCATGTTTTAGATCATCACTCATGGACTTATTATGAAAGTCCAGTTATGGCATTTGATCCACAAGTTGCGAAAGCTTTTGATGATTCCTTAGAAAAAATGGAAAAGAAACATTTTGCCAGTCAAGATGAATTTGCGATTATCAGTCGCTCATTTATAGAATAAATATGCAAGTTACCGTGACTATTGATCGTCCTATGGGCAGTTTTCACCCTCAACATAAAAATCTATATTACCCTATTAACTATGGATACATTGAAGGAATCATAGGTGGTGATGGAGAATATCAAGATGCCTATGTTATTGGTGTTGATATACCTTTATCTCATTTTACAGGAAAAGTCATTGCCATTATTCATCGTTTCAATGATAATGAAGATAAATGGGTTATTGCTCCTATATCAAAAACCTATACAAAAAAAGAAATAGAACAATATGTCTATTTCCAAGAACAATTCTTTGAATATGAAATTGAAATGATGATTTCACATTTCTAACGACTTTCTATGAGAGAAGTCGTTTTTACTTTACTAAATAATGATACTGCATACCTTTACGAATATCTTTTGAAGGCTGTCCTAATTTTTCTAAGATTGTATAGGCAAATTCCAAAGCAGCGGCAGGTCCACGTCCTGTAATCATATTCTGATCACAGCATACTAATACATCCTGATAAATCCCTGAAGGAATTTCTTTTTCAAATCCTGGATAACAAGTGAATTTCTTATTGCTTATGACATTGGCTTTTTCTAATGAAATAGGCCCTGCACAAATGGCTCCAATCCATTTTCCCTGTTCATTAAAACTTTTTAAAATATCTATCACTCTTTGATCATCACGAAGAGATGTCGCTCCAGGTAAACCACCAGGTAAAACAACAATATCCACATCATAAACACTTTCATCAAACAATTGATCCATTTTGACTTCTATACCATGTGAACTTTTAACACTCATTGCATCCATTCCAACCATTAGACATGTCAATTGTGCTCTTCTTAACACATCAACAACACTTAATGCTTCTAATTCTTCAAAACCATCTTTAAATAAAACAGCTGCTTTCATCTTCATTCCTCCTTTGATTCTTTTCTTTATTTTAACATATTTTTTTAAATAAACAATGAACTACACTTTTATAAGCAATTATGTTATGATTATAACCATAAAAGAAGGTGAACCTATGATTGACAAAAGTCAAATAGTCAAAAAAAATAAAACAATTTTTTATTTAACATATGCCATTTTACTGGCTTTTGTTGTTTTTAATTATGAAACTGTTTTTGCTATACTTAGTGATATCTTAGCACTTGCGACACCTTTATATATCGCTATTATTATTGCTTTTATTTTAAATATACCTATGCGTAAGATTGAACATTTGTATGGTAAAAAGATCAAACGTAAAGGACTGAAAAGAGGTTTAAGTATTGCAACAACATTAATATTGGCTGTTATCTTGATTATTCTCTTTTCAGCATTTATTATTCCTAGACTTGGTGAAAGTATTGCCTTAATTATTACAAATATTTTTAATTATGCTGATCGTCTCGTCACAATGATTAATGATGCCTTAGCTCATTTCCATATCAATTATGCGATTAATTATGAATCTATTCAACAGGCTCTAACAAGCCTTGATTTGAATCATTTGCTTTCTCAAAGTGGTAATATTTTAGGGAATGCTGGAATTCATCTTATTTTTCAATCTATTGGTATCTTTGGTGTTTTTATTAATGCGATTACATCTTTTATTATGGCTATCTACTTACTGGCCAATAAAGAAACGCATTTAAGACAGTTAAAGAAAATTGTGACTTTCTTATTTGGATATCATCGTTCATTGGTGATTTTTGATATTGGTGCCGAAGCCAATCATTATTTTAATGGTTTTGTTTCTGGTCAGCTGTTAGAAAGCTGTATTTTAATGTTTTTAATGTATGTCGGCTTTAGAATAACAGGCTTACCTTTCCCAGAATTGATTGCCTTTATTATTGGTATTTCCAGTCTTATTCCAATGTTTGGAGGTTATTTTGGATTTGCGATCAGTTTTATTTTAGTATTAGCTATTAACTCTACACAAGCTATTATCTTTACAATCTGCTTTGTGATTATTCAGCAATTAGAAGCCAATATTATTTATCCTCGTGTTGTAGGCGGAGCTGTTGGTATTTCTGGATTATATGTCTTATTATCATTAGTTATTTTTGGAAACTTATTTGGATTCTTTGGATTATTAATTGCGGTTCCAAGCATGGCTTTAATCTATGCTGTAGGAAGTCGCGTTGTTAATATTTCATTATATCGTAAACATATTGAAATCACAGATAAAACGATTAAAAAATTTGATGAGTAAAAACGGACATTTTGTCCGTTTTATTATTTCCATGATTTGATCATCTTTTTAACAGAGCGATTCATTTCCTTACGATATGGAGCATGAAATTTTCTTTTCGCAAAAGCCTGTATATAATTTTTGAGTTCATCTTCATTTTTACCAGTCTGTTTAATAAACATCTGTTTTGTTTCATCCATTGTTTTATGATGATAAGTATTGACACTTACCATATCTGCTAAATCAAAACGCTGTGGTTTTGGACGATTTTGTTGTTGTAGCGTTGGTTTTCCTAAAACAAGTAAAGTTGCTGGAATGGCATACTTTGGTAAATCAAAAAGCTTTTGATGAATTTCAAAATTTTCTAAAATATCCCCAATATAACATGATCCTATTCCTAAAGACCATGCTGCTACGACTGCATTTTGCGCCGCAATCATACAATCTTCCAAAGCTAAGATCAAATCAGACTCTTCCAATGGTTGGATATCTTTATCATAGTGAGTATATATATCATACCATTTTTGATAATCAGCTAAAAAAAGCAAAACCATAGGTGCCTGACTAATAAATGGCTGATGATCACAAGTGATAGCGAGCTGATCTTTTAAGGACTGATCCTGTATATCAATAATAGAATAAAGAGCCATATTGCCTGCTGTCGGTGCCTGTAAGGCAGATTTTAATATCCATTCTTTTTCCTCTGGCGTTATAATTTCATCACTATAAGCACGAACAGATTTTCTGTCAAATAATTTCTGAATTGTTTGATTCATTTTCAATACCTCCCTATTTATGATTATATCATAATCATGGATTATTTGTGGATTTCCATGTATAATAAGAGAGAAAGCGAGGTAAGATGAATGAGTATAGAAGAAAGATTTTTAAAATATATTAGTTTTGATACACAATCTGATCCTCAATCTTCAACAACACCTTCTTCTATGAAACAATTAGAACTAGGAAAATATCTTGTTGAAGAAATGAAAAAGATTGGTATTGAAGATGCTCACTTGGATCAAAGTGGTATTGTTTATGGAACAATTCCAGCAAACAGTGATCATGGCAAAGTCATTGGTTTTGTTGCCCATATGGATACTTCTCCTGATGCTTCTGGTCAAAATGTCAAACCACAAATCATTAGAGATTATCAGGGAACAACAATTACTCTTAATCAAGAGAAAGAATTATATCTTGATCCTCATGAATTTCCTGAACTTCTCAATGTGATTCATCATGATTTAATCACAACTGATGGAACAACATTGCTTGGTGCAGATGATAAAGCTGGGGTTGCGATTATCATGAGTATGGCTGAACATCTTTACCATCATCCTGAAATCAAGCATAATGATATTAAGATTGCTTTTACTCCTGATGAAGAAGTCGGTCGAGGAACTGAAAACTTTGATGTAGAAGCTTTCCATGCTGATTATGCTTATACAATTGATGGTGGTAATATTGCTGAAATTGAATATGAAAACTTTAATGCATTTAGTGCTGTCGTAGAAATCACAGGGAAAAGTATTCATCCTGGAAGTGCTAAAAATGCGATGATTAACTCTATTCGCATTGCTCAGGAATTTGATGCTATGTTACCAGTTCATGCCAGACCAGAATATACAGAAGGATATGAAGGTTTTAATCATCTTGAAAATATTCAGGGAAAATGTGAAAAAACAGTGATGGAATACATCATTAGAAATCATGATTTAACATTAGCTAAAAAACAATGTCAGGATTTTGAAAATATTGCTGCATTCTTAAATCAAAAGTATGGATATCCAATGGTTAAAGTCACAATTGAACAAAGTTACTTAAATATGCGTGAACATATTGAACAACATATGTATATCGTTGAAAATGCCATGGCAGCCATGAAAGAATGTGGTATTGAGCCATATGCTGTACCTATTCGTGGAGGTACTGATGGTGCTAATTTAACATATATGGGACTTCCTTGTCCAAATTTAGGTACAGGTGGGTATAATTTCCATGGACCATTTGAGTATGTATCATTAACAATGATGAAAAAACAAGTAGAAGTTCTATTAAAAATAATTGAAAGAAATGAGGTTATATAAAATGTACGCAAAAAATGCTTGGGACAAATACGAAAGTAATCAATATCAAGATGTTATGGATTTTAATGAAGGTTATAAAGCTTTCTTAACAGCCGGTAAAACAGAAAGAGCTTGTGTAAAAGAATCTGTTGAACTTGCTAAAAAAGCTGGTTTTCAAGATATTGAAAATATGAACAGTTTAAAACCTGGAGATAAATTCTATGTGATCAATAAAGATAAAAACTTAGCTTTATTTATTATGGGAGAAAAACCATTAGTTGATGGAATGAGAATCTTAGGAGCACATATTGATTCACCACGTTTAGATTTAAAACAGAATCCACTTTATGAAAGTGATGGTTTTGCTTTATTAGATACTCATTATTATGGTGGTGTTAAAAAATATCAATGGGTGACAATTCCATTATCATTATATGGTGTTGTTATTAAAAAAGATGGAACTAAGATTGATGTTGTGATTGGTGAAGATGATCATGATCCTGTTGTAGGTATTACAGATTTATTAATTCATTTATCTGCTGATCAAATGCAAAAAACAGCTGCGAAAGTGATTGAAGGAGAAAATTTAGATGTGACATTAGGAAGCATTCCTTTAAAAGATACTGAAAAAGATGCTGTTAAAGCGAATATTTTAAAACTTCTTCAAGAAAAATATGATATTGAAGAAGAAGATTTCTTAAGTGCAGAAATTGAAGTTGTACCAAGTGGCCCTGCCAGAGATTATGGTTTAGATAGAAGCATGGTTATGGGTTATGGACATGATGATCGTGTCTGTGCTTATACATCTTTAAAAGCTATTTTAGATATTCAGGAAATCCCACAATATACATCTTGTTGTATTTTAGTTGACAAAGAAGAAATTGGTAGTGTTGGTGCGACTGGTGCTCAATCTTTATTCTTTGAAAATACAATTGCTCAAATCTTACACTTATGTGGTGATGATACATTCTTATCTGTTAGAAAAGCCTTAGCCCATTCTATGATGTTATCAAGTGATGTCAGCGCTGGTTTTGACCCATTATATAAAGAAGTGAATGATCCTAAAAATGCCGCATATCTAGGAAAAGGAATTGTTTTCAATAAATACACTGGTTCTCGTGGTAAGAGCGGAAGCAATGATGCTAATCCTGAATATTTTGCTAAAATAAGAAATGTTATGGATCAAAACGGTATTCATTTCCAAACTGCTGAACTTGGTAAAGTTGATCAAGGTGGTGGAGGTACTATTGCCTACATCTTAGGAAATTATGATATGAATGTTATTGATGCAGGAATTGCTGTTTTAAACATGCATGCTCCTCATGAAATTGTATCAAAAGTCGATGTTTATGAAGCTTACTTAGCTTATACACAATTCTTACTTCAATTATAAAAGCTCATCATGAGCTTTTTTTCTTTCATAGACAAGTGATTATCTCTTTGATATAATAAGCCCATTAAGGAGGTTACACAACCATGAAATTTATGATTATGAACTATAAACCATACGAATATGAATTATTACAAGAAAAATTAGATAAGTTAGGCAAACAAGGTTACAGCACAAATGATTTATCTTTCATTTCTTTTTTTAGAAAAAAAGATAAACCTGTCTATTATACAATAGATTTTTTTAATCCAACAGGTTCCTCACGTAATGATATAAAAATAAGTCAACTTACTTTTATTGATAAATATGAAGATAAAGGCTATCGTTGTATATATCATAAAAATAATATGTACGTTTTTTTATCAAATAATGACATACCAATCAATATCAATTGGAAAGAAAAAAAAGATATTATTCCATTAAAACAAAGACTGAAATCATTTGCCCTTTTTTTTGTTTCTATTGTTGCTTTAGCTTTATATTCTTTATATCTTTTCAATGCAACATTTGATATGTTTTATAGTTATGGAATTACTTTATATTATATTGGTATGCTTCTTTTATTTATTATTGCAAGTTTAAAAAACTATTTCGATTTTTACAAGCTTACACAATTCCATAAAGAGCTCCAATCCGGCAAACCACAATTAAAAAAAATATATACATTAAAAAAAGTATATAATATTTCTCTCATTATTATGTGTTTACTCATTGGTGGTGGACTTTTAGAAGATTTTACTAATAATCATCCCTTTAATATAAAAACTCATCAAGTAATTCAATTAGATGATTTTGGATATCAACAAAACACAAATATATCAACCCAATCTTATTCAAGTTTTACCATTCCACATACATATATTTCATTAGAAACTAGCAAAAACACTAACGAAGCTCTTTATATTAAAGAATTTGCATTTCATTCTTATGAAATGGCAAAAAAAATATTTGAGCAAATGAAAGAAAATCCTGAAATATATAGTTGCAATAGCCAAAAATCTAATAAAACAACAATTTGTGGTTATATAGGAGATTCACTCACTTCTATCGTTATTTTA
This sequence comes from Massilimicrobiota sp. An80, assembly GCF_002159255.1. Lineage (NCBI taxonomy): Bacteria > Bacillati > Bacillota > Erysipelotrichia > Erysipelotrichales > Erysipelotrichaceae > Massiliimicrobium > Massilimicrobiota sp. An80. Next base: position 21,636 of record NZ_NFHI01000027.1, on the reverse strand, counting down.
CACGATCAACAAGTAACTATAATTATACCTGGTTTTGAAGTTAATGAAAGTCATGTTGAAATTATTGAAGATTTTTATTTAAAATAATAAAATACAATCCTCTTTTACCTCATGCATATAAATTTCAAAACACATAGTTCTAAAACAATAATTATTTAAATCAGATAAAAAAAAGTATTATTAGATAATAAAATCTAAATAATACTTTTTTTATTATTATCTTTTTATAGGATGATGACAAGCAACAAAATGACCTTTTTCTACTTCTTCAAATGAAGGTTTTTCTTGTTTACATTTCTCTGTTGCATAACGACATCTTCCTGCAAAAGGACATCCTTCTGGTAAATTTATTGGACTTGGTACATCACCTTCAAGTATAATACGTTTCTTTTCCTTTTCTAAATCTGGATCAGGAATAGGAACAGCAGACAATAAAGCTTCAGAATATGGATGAAGTGGATGATGATAAACTTCATCACTTGTTCCTAATTCTACTAAATGCCCTAAATACATAACTGCAATTCTATCAGAAATATATCTTACAATGTCCAAATCATGAGCAATAAATAAATAAGTAAGTCCTAATTTTTTTTGTAAATCAATTAATAAATTAATAACTTGTGATTGGATAGATACATCTAAAGCTGAAATTGGTTCATCGCAAATCAAAAATTCAGGCTCAATAGCTAGAGCTCTTGCGATTCCAATACGTTGGCGTTGTCCACCAGAGAATTCGTGAGGGAAACGGTTAGCAAATTCTCTATTTAAACCAACTAATTCTAAAAGTTCGCCAACTCTTTCTTTTCTTTTTTTACGATCATACATGTTATGAACTTCCATACCTTCTGCAATAATATCCCCTACTGTCATTCTTGGATTTAAAGAGGCGTATGGATCTTGGAAAATCATCTGTGCTTTTTTTGCATAATTCAATCGATCTTTGGCAGTTTTCACATGTACAACTTCACCATTATAAATAATTTCTCCAGATGTAGGTTGATAAATACCCATTACTGTACGACCTAATGTAGATTTTCCACATCCTGATTCACCAACCAAGCCAACAGTCTCACCCTTTTTAATATTAAATGAAACATGGCTTACAGCTTTTAAAATTCCTCCATTTACATGAAAGCTTTTACATACATCTTCTAACGATAATAGCACTTTTTCTTCCATTATTTTTCCTCCTTATTTGATGTAGGACAGTCTTTATGCAACAACCAACATGAAGCCTCATGTCCTTCTCCAACATTGAAAACTGGAGGTTGTTTTTCTTTACAGATTTTCATACATTTTTCACATCGTGAAGCAAATGCACAACCTTTTGGTGGATTTAATAAATCAGGTGGAGTTCCTGGAATAGAAGAAAGTGTATCTTCCTTATTTGTATCATGTTTAGGCAAAGAATTTAATAATGCACTTGTATATGGGTGAGAAGCATTATAGAAAATGTCTTTTGATTTACCAGTTTCTACAACTTTCCCAGCATACATAACAGCAATTCTGTCTGCGAGTGACGCTACAACACCTAAATCATGTGTAATCAAAATAATAGCAGTATCAAAATTCTTACGTATATCTGCTAATAAATCAATAATTTGAGCCTGGATAGTAACGTCTAACGCTGTAGTAGGTTCATCAGCAATTAGTAATTTTGGATTACATGATAATGCCATTGCTATCATTGCACGCTGACGCATTCCACCAGAAAATTGATGAGGGTATTGCTTTGCACGTTCTTCTGCATTAGGAATTTGTACTAATTTTAACATTTCTATAGCTTTCGCACTTGCTTCCTCTTTAGATAAATTTTGATGATGAACAATTGCTTCAACAATTTGTTTACCAACTTGCATTGTGGGATTCAAGCATGTCATTGGATCTTGGAAAATCATACTTACTTCTTTCCCTCGAATTGTTTGCATTTTCTCTTCAGAACTATTGACAATATCAATACCATCTAAAACTAATTCACCAGATTTTATTCTTGCAGGAGGCATAGGATTCAATTTCATAATTGTTTGCGCAGTTACTGATTTACCACATCCAGATTCACCTACAACAGCTAAAACTTCCCCTTTATCTACATAATAAGAAACACCACGAACAGCTTGAACTTCTCCTGCATATGTATCAAAAGAAACATATAAATCTTTTATATCTAAAACTCTATCAGACATTCTACCTACCTCCTTAATTTTGGATCAAATACATCTCTCAATTTATCACCTAATAAGTTAAAACTTAACATTGTGATAGAAATAAAGAATGCCGGAAATAATAATTGTTCAGGAAAATATCTAAAATTAGTAATACCATCTTGTGCTAATGTTCCCCATGAAGCACCAGGTACAGGGATACCTAATCCAATGAATGATAAAAATGCTTCAGTAAAGATTGCACTAGGAATAGCTAATGTTAGATTAACAATAATAATTGATAGTAAGTTAGGAAATAAGTGTTTTGCAATAATTCTTGAAGCAGAACATCCCATTGATTTTGCTGCAATAACATATTCCTGTTCTTTTAAACGAATTACTTCTCCACGAACCAAACGAGCCATTCCAACCCAACCAACTGAAACCATTGCAATTATAATTGTTGTCATGCCTGGCTCCATTACTGTCATTAATAAGATAACAATCATTAAATAAGGAATTCCATTAACAACTTCTACAATACGCATCATGATATTATCAACGATACCACCAAAATATCCTGAAATACCTCCATAAACTACACCAATTAAACAGTTAACCAATACTGTTACAAAAGCTATTATAAGTGAAATACGTCCACCTTCCCAAATACGAACAAATAAATCACGTCCTAAATAATCTGTTCCAAAAAGATGGAAACATCCATCACCACTAAAAAGCGGCCCCATATTTACATGCCATGTATGTTGTTCAGATGACGTATATGGAAAAAACATTGGAATAAAAATAGCACACAAAGCAATGACAGCTAAAATAACCATAAAAACAATAGCCGACTTATCTCTTTTTAAACGGCCAAAAGAATCTTGCCAGAAACTAATACTTGGACGACCAATTTCTTCACTTTTTTCTAAATCACGACCTACATACTCAAACTCGCTACTATCAATATCCATAGTTGGAGTAATTTCTTCTTTTATTTCTTTATTTAATTCACTCATAACACATTACTCCTTCTTTCCTGCAACATTGACTCTAGGGTCAACAACACCATATAAAATATCTACGACTAAAATTGAAACAATCAAGAAAATACCAAAGAAAATAGTTGTTCCAGCAATCATTGTATAATCCTGTTCCTTAATAGATGTTACAAAGTAACGACCCATTCCTGGAATAGAGAAAACTTGTTCAACAACAAATGATCCTGTTAAAATTGATGCAATAGTTGGCCCTAAAACTGTTAAAACAGGCATACATGCATTTCTTAAGGCATGTCTAAAAATTATCATTTTTTCAGACAGACCTTTAGCTTTAGCTGTTTTAATATAGTCCGAACTCAATACATCAAGCATACTTGTTCGCATTAAACGAGAAATTGAAGCAAGCGGACTTAAACATAAAGCAATAGATGGTAAAACTTTTGCCATTTCACCTTCCCAACCAGTGATAGGGAAAACAACAGTACCTGTTAATTTATTAAATTGTAACGCAACAAAATACTGTAATAGCCCTGCAACAATAAAGTTAGGTACCGATACACCTAAAACAGCAATTCCCATTCCAAAAGTATCGATTTTAGAACCTCTTCGAACTGCTGATAACGATCCAATAGCAACTCCACCAAAGACAGCAAGAATCATAGCTCTAAGCCCTAATTCTGCAGAATAAGGGAAAGCAGTTCCTAAAATTACAGATACATCTCTACCATATTTAATAGACGCTCCAAAATCACCTCTTAAAGCATTACTAATATAAATAATCAGTTGCTCAAACATTGGTTTATCTAAACCAAATTTTGCTTGTAATGCTGCCTTAACAGCCGGACTAACAGCTTTATCTCCTGAAATTGGGTCACCAGGAAGAGCGTGCATCATTAAAAAAGTAATAACAATTAAAACTAAAATTGTTACGAAAGCATATAAAAAACGTTGTAAAATGTATTTTATAAGTTGTTTCCTTTTACCCATTTTTTTCACATCCTTTATTTTTCTTTAAACAATAGAATGGGACTATATAGACAACACATAGTCCCATTAGGTTTCTTTAAACCATTTTTTTACTTAACTTCAGCAAATCTTAAATCAATATCAGCAAATGCATTTCTGACAACACCAGTTAATCTATCAGAACAAATATATGATCTTTGTCTATGATAGATAACACCAATTGGGTAGTCTTCTGCAATAATCTTTTCAGCTTGTTTTAAATATTCTGTACGTTTTGCAGCATCTGCTTCAACCAAAGCAGCTTTTACTACTTTATCATATTCGGCATTTGAATATCCACCATGGTTATTTCCAGAACCAGTTAACCATAAATCAAGATAACTCATAGGATCATCATAATCAGCAGACCATCCAGCAAAGACGATATCAAAGTTTCCACTTTGCATATCTGCAATTCTTGTCTTAAATTCAACTTGTTTGATAACAACTTGACTATCAGACAATCCTAAATGATTTTGCCATTGTTCTTTAAAGAAAGCATAAGTTTTTAATGCGTCATCTCCAGTATCACCTAATAAAGTAATCTTGAAATCTTTAAATTCGATTCCTTCTTCATTTAAACCTTCTTCTAATAATGCTTTTAATTCTGCATAATCAGCTTCAGTTTCTGGTCTATCAAATAAATTACCTAAAGATTTAGCAAATTCACCATTATTTACAGATGGAGCTGTAAATGTATTAGCAACAGTTGATTGATCACCTTTTACTGTGTCAATATAAGTATTAACATCATATGCTAAAGATAGAGCTTTACGAACTTTAACATTACTAAATGCTTTTGTATTATGATTAAACTCAAAATACCATACTGAACCATCAGCATAATTTAAAACTTTTTGTCCATCTTTTGTTAAATTATTTGCTTGTTCACCTGTTAATCCAATCATATCGATTGTACCATTTTCAAATTCATTTAATGCAGTGTTTGTATTATCAATCATTCTCATAGTAATTTCATTTAGTTTGATTGAATCAGCATTCCAATAATTTTCATTTTTTTCTAATACGATTTTATCGTTATGTGACCATTCTTTAAACTTAAATGGTCCATTTCCTAAGAAACCTTCCATATCGTTTGCATAAGTATCTAAACCACCAGCAGCTTCATAAGCTTCTTGTTGTAATGGAGCAAAGTTATAGAAAGCCATTAAGTTTACGAAATAAGTATAAGGTCCAGTTAATTGAACTGTAAAAGTTGTTCCATCTTCTGAAGCAACCCAACCTTTTTTTGCTAAATTTTCTTCAGTACGAGTAGCTAATGTTTCGTTATATTCTTTTTCATAGCTTTTTTCAACAGTGAATTTTTCTTCTTCTTCACCTTCTGAATTCTTTTCTTTAACTATTTTAGCTTTACCAGCTTTTACAAATTCCTCTTGTAAATTCATTGCAGTATTTAAGTAATCTTCTGCACCCACGATTAATGGAGCCCATGTTGAAGCATAACCAGCACCATTAGTTGGTGAGAATAATTGATCCCATGCAAATTCAAAATCTTTAGCAGTAACTTGAGTACCATCAGACCATTTTGCATCTGGGTTCATTGTGAAAACAATTGTTTTTCCATCTTCAGAAATCCCACCATTTTCTTTAGTAGGAACTTCTTTTGCGACACCTGGAACTGCTTCGTTCTCAGGATTTAATGTAACAAGTCCTTCCACAACATGTCTCAATACGTTTCCTGAAGTACTATCTGTGTTTAAGAATGAAAGCATTTCAGGCGGTTCACTAGCTAAGTTTACACTTACAGCTCCTTCTGTAGAAGTATTAGTGCCACCACATCCAACTAACATAGCTAAGCATGTTACAGAAGCGGCAGCTTTTGCAAACCAATTCTTTTTCATTATTTAATTTCCCTCCTCCAAAATAACCAATCACGTCAGTTATTTTCTACTAATATATCACAACTCTTTTAAGATTGCTATACTTTTTTAATGTTTTTTTGCTTTTTTGTCATAACCCAACCTAAACACACGTTTTTTTGTATTTTGACTAAATATAGATATTATTTTTTGACATCTGTATACAATTATATCGGTATTGTATGAATGTTTAAACATTTTTTTCTATGATTTTATATCATTTTGTTGAATATGGACATCAATTTGTTGTGATGGAATTTTGATATTTTGTTCTTTGAAAATATCTCTGACTGCTACCCACAAATCATCATTCAAATCATAAAAATATTCATTTTTAGACCATACCCATATTTGCATGGAAACACTTCTTTCTTTATATTCGCCAATTTTCACAACTGGTGCTGGTTCCTTTAAAGCATATGGATGTTGATCTATAACTTTCATAAGAGCACTCTTAAATTTTTGAACATCACTATCAGGATGTAATTCTACCGTCATAGTCACACGACGGATATCTTCATGTGAATAATTGACAAAGCTAGATGAAACCAGATCATTATTAGGAATAACAACCATTTTATTATCAAATGTCATGACAATTGTATAGAGAAGCTGTATTTCCTGAACAGTTCCTACATAGCCATCTATTTCTATAATATCTCCTTTAATAAATGGTTTAGAAAATAAAATCGTAATACCTGAAGCAATACCTTTCATAGAGTCTTGCAAGCCTAATGCAATAGCAGCTCCAGCTGTCGTTAAAACGGCCACTAATGATGTTGTAGGTACACCTAACTGTGCAATGACAGTAATAATCACAATGATTTTTAATCCTATATTTAATATAGATATAACAAAATTCTCAATAATCGCATCAATCTGACTTCTTCTCATCATCTTTGAAAGAATATGTAATATTATTTTCACAGCATACCATCCAACTATAAATATAATGGTAGCTTCTATGACACTCATACCAAAGCCAGCATATTTTTCAATCAATCGATCTAGCATTTTCATTCCTCTTTTCTTTTTTCATTATCTTATCACATTCACAATCTATATCATATCTTTTTTGCAATTTTATATGAATATATCATTATTATTTTCACCCTAGAAATATATCTCAATGCACAAAAAGAGTTGCATTATTTTTTTATTGAGATACAATAATATTATTAACATAAGGAGGAATTTCATGAAAGTAGCAATTATGACTGACAGTAATAGTGGAATTACGCAAAGTGAAGCCAAGGAATTAGGAATTTTTGTTTTACCTATGCCTTTTACTATTGATGGTCAGGAATATAAAGAAGATATCAATCTGACTCAAGAAGAGTTTTATGATAAGTTAATGAATGGAGCTGAAGTTTTTACTTCACAGCCAGCCGCTGGAGAAGTGACAGCTTTCTTTGATCGTATTTTAGAAGATTATGATCAGATTGTGCATATTCCAATGTCAAGTGGTTTAAGTGGTTCTTGCCAGACTGCTATGATGTTAGCTGATGATGAAGATTATAAAGGAAAAGTCTTTGTTGTAGACTCACAACGTATTTCTGTGACTCAAAAATGGGATGTTTTGGATGCCATGGCATTAGCGAAACAAGGTAAAGATGCAAAAGAAATTCATGATATCTTAATGGAAAATAAATTCAATGCATCTATCTATATTACTGTGAACACTTTGGAATATTTAAAAAAAGGTGGTCGTATTACACCAGCTGCTGCAGCCTTAGGAGGATTATTAAAAATCAAACCTGTTCTCACAATTCAAGGTGAAAAATTAGATTCTTTCCAAAAAACACGTACAATGCAAAAGGCATCAAAAATAATGATTGAAGCCCTTCAAAAAGATATTAAAGAACGTATTGATCCCATACATGAAGATATGTCAGAGGCTCATATCATGATTGCTTATACATATGATAGAGATTTGGCACTTGAATTCAAAAAAGAAGTGGAAGAAGCTTTCCCAAATCATGAAGTCATTTGTGACCCACTTTCATTAAGTGTTGCTTGTCATATTGGACCTCATTCTTTAGCAATTGGCGCATGTAAAAAGATTTAACGGCTACTCAAAGAAGTAGCTTTTTTGTTAAATTCGTATCTTCTATTTGCATTTCACTATATTTTCAGTTATGATACAGTATGTCAATAAGATAGATTTTCATTTTTCAACATTTTTTTATCATAATAATAGATAAAATAGAGAGCACTAATGAAAAAACATATGAAAAATGGTATAATATATATAAGTATAGATACTTTCATCATGCTGTTGAAAACTATCTCAAAAAGACATTCATTATAAATCAATAGAAAGAAAGGTGAGAATGAATGGCAGATATGCCTCAAAAACGTTCTTTTCAAAGAAGAACATCCTATAATAATAAAAACAAACACAAAAAAGAATCATTATCCACTGATACAAAAGTTTTTGCTTTAGGTGGTCTTAACGAAGTTGGAAAAAATATGTATTGCATTGAACACAATGATGAATTGGTCATTATTGATGCCGGTGTTAAATTTGCAGAAGATGGACTTCCTGGAATTGATTATGTCATTCCAGACTATACATATTTAAAACGTAACCAAAAGAAAATTAAAGCTTTACTGATTACACATGGACATGAAGATCATATTGGAGGAATTCCTTTTCTATTACAGGTTGTGAACATTCCTTTTATATATGCTTCACCATTAGCTTGTGCCATGATTAGAAGAAAGCTTGAAGAAAAACGTTTAACTCAAGCCACAAAATTGATTCAAATCAATAATCTATCACAGGTTAAAACAAAATATTTTAATATTGGTTTCTTTAAAACCAACCACTCTATTCCTGAATCTTTAGGAATTGTTGTGAATACACCTAATGGTCGCATTGTTTCGACTGGAGATTTTAAATTTGATTTAACACCAGTTGGTGATCCTGCTGATTTTCAGGTTATGTCCTTTTTAGGTGAAACAGGTGTGACTCTTCTTTTAAGTGATTCTACGAATGCTGAAGTTCCTAACTTCTCCATTAGCGAAAAACAGGTTGCTTATAGTGTACAAGAAGAATTCAGAAAGACGGAAGGTCGCTTAATTGTTGCGACATTCGCTTCTAACGTACACCGTGTTCAACAGATTATTGATGCGGCTGTTAAATTCAATCGTAAGATTTTAGTATTTGGTCGTTCTATGGAAAACAATATTCAGGTTTCTAGAAAACTGGGATATATTAAATGTCCTGACCGTTTCTTTATTAAAAATGACGAAGCTAAAAACTTACCTGATAATGAAATTTTAATTCTATGTACTGGTAGCCAAGGAGAAGCGCTTGCTGCATTAAGCCGAATTGCGAATGGAACACATCGTCAAGTTTCTATTAAACCAGGAGATACTGTTGTCTTTTCATCAAATCCAATTCCTGGAAATGCCAGCAGTGTCAGCAAGGTTATCAATAAATTATACCGTGCTGGTGCCAGAGTTTTAACTAATGAAGCCATCAATAACTTACATACTTCAGGACATGCCTCTCAAGAGGAACAAAAATTAATGTTATTATTAACACGACCTAAATATTTCTTCCCGGTTCATGGGGAATACCGTATGTTAAAAATTCATGCGAAGTTATTTGAAGAAGTTGGACTCACAAAAGGAAACGCCTTTGTTTTATCTAATGGTGATTCTATTCTTTTACACAATGAAGAAGCACGTCTTGGACCACGTATTCATGTTGATGATATCTATGTAGATGGTAATGATATTACTGGTTTATCTACTGCTGTCTTAAGAGACCGTCAGATTTTAAGTGAAGATGGTATGGTTTCAGTCCTTATTTCTATGGACTCGCGCGGAGGATGTTTATTAAATAAACCAATCATTATGTCACGTGGTTTTGTGTATATGCAAGATAGCAAGGATATGATTCGTGAAGCTGAGTTGTTGGTTAGTCGAGAACTTTCTAAATTATTAAAAAGAAAAACAACTTTTGGTGAAATCAAAAATACAATCAGGGATACATTGGCTCCTTATTTCTATCAGAAAACAAAAAGAAATCCAATGATTATTCCTGTCATTATGAATAAAAAAGTATGAAAAAGCTGGTTAGACGATTAATTTTATTATTAATCGTCTTTGGTTTATGTTTTCTCGGTTATTATGTTTATGCCATTTCACCAGAAGATTATGAATTTCATGAACAAAAATATATAAGTTCTCTTGTTTCTTCACAATTAAATGGCTTTAAAATTGCTTTCATATCAGATGTTAATCTCACTGACCAAGATAGCATCACACGTTTTGAAAAAATTGTTGATGAATTAAATGAATATCCATTTGATATGGTTATCTTTGGTGGAGATTTATATGATGAACAAGTTTTTAAAGCTGATGAAGTTTCTCAAATCTTAAAAAAGATTCAATGTCAGTATGGTAAATTAGCTGTTCTTGGTGAACATGATGAAGCTTCATCATTAGAAGTCACACAAGTGTTGAATAATGGTGGTTTTGAAGTTCTCAGCAATGAAACAAGACCTATTTATTATAAGGAAACCAATTTTACTTTAGTTGCCTATGATGATGAATATGATTTTTCTCAATTCAAAACATCTCAAGATAAATTGATTCTTGGCATTTCACACCAGCCTGATACATTTACACAAGCAAAAAATGTTGTGGATTTACAATTATCAGGACATAGTTATGGTGGTTCTGTATATCTGCCTTATTTGGGTGCTATGTTCCCAATTGAGGGAGCTAAGACTTATAATCATGGAAAATATGAAGAAAAAAATGCGACATTAATCGTTTCTAATGGATTAAGCGGTCCTTCTTCATTCCCATATAAAGTGTTATGTCCAAATCAGGTGAATTTTGTTGTCTTAACTGCAAAAAGCAACGATACTTCTCAGTAATCGTTGCTTTTTTCATTGCTTTTCATACCGTATTTAAGATGATATAAGGCTTCTAATACTTCAAAGATATATGTAATAGAAAATTTACCAATCAATGAATGATGATCATTTCCTACTCTTAAAATCATATCGACCTTATCACTATATGGGAACTCCTCTAATTGTGTAATAGCAATCACATATGCTTCTGTCTTCACCAGTTCTCTCATTGTTTCAATATGATCTTTGAAAAAACCACCAGCAATAGAAGATACAATAATTAAATCACAATCCTTTAAAGTTTTATAAATGTTTTTTTGTTGTTCCAAAGGATACATAGCCACACAATCTTTACCCAAATAACAAAGTTCAATCTGTAATTGCATTGACACTGACTGAGTAAAGAAATTACCTGCAAAACAGATATGTTTGGCATCATGAATTTTATCTACAATATAGATCAAATCTTCATAACGAATATTATCATACGTATCCTGAAGATTGCGAATTACATTTTGGAAATGATTCTTAAAGATTTCTTTTCCTTCTCCTATTGTTTCTGGTGATGGAAGTTGATGATCAAAAAGTAATCTTTTTGCATCTTGATTAAAATAATGAAGATTCATTGTCACATCTTTTTTAAAATCAGCAAATGATTCATAATTCAATTTACGACAAAGTCTGGAAATAGTTGCTGTGGATACATAACACATTTTCGCAACATCAGTAATACTACTCTCTGGAATCTTATAAATATTCTGTAATATTTTCTTTGCTGCACCCCAATAAACATCATGAATATTTGTCATATTGATGAAGTTTATCAAATTATAGAAGGCACTTCTCATTGAGATTGTCCTTCCTCATATTTAATGACTGTAACCTCACCGTTTGTTAAACACAAACAATTCAGCTGACCTTTATTCCCTACTGCCAAACCACCATCAATTGCAATTTTATTATGATAATCTGGATCATACCAGATATCAAATGAATGATCATCATTAATAAAGCAACAAGGTGTATGTCCAAAGATGTACGTGTAATCTGGATTTGCTTCATTCAAATAGAAATATTCTCGAATCCATGCTAAAATTTCTTCATCATTTTCTTCTAATGGGATTTCTGGGTCTACCCCAGCATGTACCAATACATAGTGCTTTCCATTCAAATCTAATTCATAATAACTTGGCAATGAATCAATAAATGAAATTAATTCTTTGATAAACATACGTTTTAAATCAAAATACTCTTCATAAGGAATGTAATCTTTTTGTAAATACTCTCTAATACTATCAATTGTTTTATGCCCACCATTTTGTTTCCATAAACGATATGGGTTCGATCTTTCTGAATCCAAATCATTATATTTCAAAGCAGCCAACATAGATTGACGCATCATAATTTCATGATTACCCTTAATCATATGAATATTATCCATCGCCTTTACAAAATAATAAATATCAATACTATTAGGTCCACGATCCATAATATCCCCTAATATATAAAGTTCATCATTTTCAGTAAAACCAATACGCTCTAATAACAATTGAAGCAATACAAATTGTCCATGAAGATCTGATATAACAAATATTCTTTTTTCCATATATCATCACCCCATTACATTCTATCATAATTATATTTTTTTATAAACTAAACCCACTTTTATTTTAAAAAAAATTATGTCTTTAAAGAGAAATAGAGGTCAAAGACCTCTATTCTGTAATACGCACTTGGAAAACAATTTCAGTAGTTGACATTGGATCAATAGATGGAATCACATAATAAAGTGTATGATTATCAATTGCGGGTGTTTGTTCATGACCATTAACATAAAATGAATCTTCCACATATTCCACATTTTCATCCATATAATCACTAAAGACAACTTGTGTTTCTTTTACCAATGATGGATTTTTAATTTTAATTGTATAAGTGAGTGTTTCTCCCTGACATGCTTCTTCTTTATCTACTTTTTTACAAATATGAAGTGGTTTTTTCACTAATGTTTCCACATCATTGCTGACACTTGTATGACAAGACGTTTTCACTTGTGCAGTATTGCACACACGAGAACGTTTCATAAATTTCCCTCCTTCCATTTATAAGTGATGCAAATTCATTGTGTTGTTCTGTTCATTGACAACGTTTCTTTTCTTTTTTTGTAAAAATTATCTATTTTTTAAAAAATAGTATATGATAAAAGAAGTAGGTGAGAAAATGATGTTTGATGAATTCTATCGTACAATTTATAATCAATTATTTTTTAAATGGATTCTGTGTCATGATAAACAATACCAACAAGATCATATTCAGTATCATGTGGAAACAGAAAATGAAAAATTAAAAGTTATCTGTTTGTCTACAACAAAAGTGAAAGGGAAAATAACGATTTGGTATAATAATATTGTAGAAGAAGAGATTTTGCGTATCAAAGATGAAAAACTTGTCTTTTATTTACATTTTACGATTACTGATTTGGCACAATGTTATCACTTATTCCATAAATTTTATCAAACCATCATTCAGTATACCCAACAAAAAGAATGGAAAATTGCGCTCTGTTGTACTGGTGGTTTATCAACTTCTGTATTCATTGAAGAAATGCAACAAGTTTGTGAACTGGAAAACCTACATTTTCAGCTCGTTTCATTATCATTAGATCAGCTTTATCAAAATTATCAAAACTATGATGCCTTGTATCTGGCACCACAAATTGCACATATGGAACCTGAAATTCTAGCTTATACCCAACATCAAATTCCAGTTTATTGTATTGATGCGACTTTATTTGCGACGAAAAACTATCGTGGCATTATTCAAACAATTCAAAAAAACATTCAAGCATAGATATATTCTATGTTTTTTTCATATCATTTTTACATGATTTTCCATATTTACTCTATGATTCTTTGTTATTTATTTTTTATATTTTAATAAAGGAGGTTGTTTCAATGAAAAGATTTTTACAAATCAGTTTATTATTTCTCTTTTTAATTGGTAGTATCATTTGCTTTATAAACAGGAGACAATATTCATAAACCTTTTGTTTATAAAAAATATTCATAATAAAACGGATAGCTCATTTTATTGTAAACTATCCGTTTTTTTCATATATGGAAGATAACGCTGTTTATGTTTTTGATTCACATAAAAGCTGACATAGATTTCTTTTTCTAAATATTCAGTATGAAGTATTTCATATTGATATTCTATTTCACTAAAAATATGCCCTTCTTCATAAGGAATATAAACACTTATCAATTCATAATCTTTAAAGAGAATATCAATGATCATATTTTCTAAATCATCTAAATGCTTTTTCTCTTTCACTGAAACATCTATGCATAGACCTTGTTCATGAACAATGGGCTGATGAACCAAATCCATTTTATTATAAACATAAATCATTGGAATATCCAAAGCATCAAGTTCTTTAAGAACTGATAAAGTTGTTTCTATTTGATTATGGTAATAAGGTGAAGACGCATCAATCACATGAATAAGCAAATCAGCATCTTTCACTTCTTCTAATGTTGAACGAAAAGATTGCACAAATGAATGTGGTAACTGATGAATAAAACCAACTGTATCACTCATGATGACATGATGCTTTTTCATATAAACACGTCTTGATGATGTCTGTAAAGTCGCAAAAAGCATATCTTTTTCATAGACCTTTTTAGAAGTCAAAGCATTCAATAAAGAAGATTTACCACTATTTGTATATCCTACTAAACAAACCACTTTTTCCTGGTGATGTTTTCTTAACTGTCTTTGTGTCTGACGCTGTTTTTCAATCATCGCTAATTCACGTTTAGCCTGCGTTAATTGACGACGAATACGACGACGATCTAATTCAATCTGCTTTTCTCCACTACCACGAAAACCCATACCTCCCTGTTGAGAATAAAGATTCTGTTTCATTCCTGCTAATCTAGGAAGTAAGTATTGAAGTCTGGCTATGCCGACTTCTAATTTGGCTTCTTTTGTTTTCGCTCTTGAAGCAAATATACGTAATATCAAATCACTACGATCAGTCACTTCTACCTGACATTGATCAGTTAAGTTTTTGATCTGCAAAGGTGTCAATTCTTCATTAAAAATCACAATATCATCTTGTTCTACTAATTCTTTAATTTCCATGACTTTCCCTTTACCAATATAATATTGAGGAGAAATCGTATCTAAGTTTTGTGTCACCACAGCTTTGACTTCAATATCACAGGCATAAGCTAACTGTTTTAACTCCTGCATAGATATATCAAAATCATATGGCATCTGTGGATATTGAACACCAACTAATATTCCCTTCATCTTTATTCACCTCTTTCAAATAAGGAGTCTTTATGAAAAAAGCTAATTATTATTTTACACTTTGTCTTGTTCTTTTTACAACTCTTTTTTCTTTTTTCAATATGTTCCAGATTGTCAAAGTATCTTCACAGGTCATTCAGATTGTCCTTACTAATTTATTACCATCTTTATTACCCTTTATGATTTTAATTTCTTTATGTTTATCTTTAGGTATCTTTCAACTCATCAGTTATTTTATCCAATTTCTCTTTTCATCACTTTTTCATTTAACACCACATATGTCTTCTCTTTATTTTGTTTCTTTTTTCTGTGGTTATCCAACCAATGCAAAAATGTTAAGAGAATCCTATGAATTAGGTTATATTAATATTTCTCAACTACAACATCTTCTCTCCATAGCATCCTTTTCATCATTAAGCTTTATCTTTGTTTCCCTAAAACTGCCTTTTTCAGTTGCACTGATGATTTATATAAGTCATATTCTTCCAAGTATAATCAAAGCTATCTTTTATCGTCAAGATTACCAATGGATGTCTTTTCATGAAAGTATTCAGCCGATCATTCATCCCCAGATGCGATTTGTAGAAGCCCTAAAAAAAAGTATTACATCTTCTTTAACAGCCTTTATATTTATTTTAGGCTATATGCTCGTCTTTCAATTTATTGGTTATAGCTTACAGGCCATTATTCATAACCCATTTCTTTTAAATATCATCAAAGGTTTTTTAGAATTCAGTTCCGGTTCTATTCAATTATTACAATATCAACATCTGCTTGTCTATCCCTTTGTCAGCTTTTATTTGTCATTTTCAGGATTATCAGTTTTAATGCAAGTGGATAATATTTTAGATGGTATCCCCTATTCTTTTAGAAAATATTTCATTGCAAGAGTGCTTCATGGACTCTCTTCATTTATTATTTGTTTACTTTTACAATACTTGATGATATAAAACGATTTCAACATCAGGATTATTTGACAATCATAGGATATATGGTATAATAATAGTAACCATTATTAATAAGGAGTGAGAGTATGTCTGAAACAAAGTTAAGATATTCTAAACAAAGGGAAACAATTTACGAAGTTTTAAAAAATGACTGGTCACATCCTAATGTGGATGATATTTATACACAAGTCAAACAATTGATTCCTGATATTAGTTTGGGAACTGTCTATCGAAATCTTAATTTATTAGCTGATCATAAAAGAATTACACGCTTAGATATTGGTGATGGAGTTATTCATTTCGATGCACGTATTGAACCCCATTTTCATATGGTATGTGATGAATGTGGAACTATTCAAGATATCGTTTGTCAACAATCTACCCTGGATGAACTTATTAATAAGGTCAACGAACAATCCGAACATGATATTCACGGGGCACATATTTTGTTTCATGGAACATGTTCACATTGTTTAAAGAAAAAATCATAGGAAGGAGGGCATTATCATGCCAACATTAAAAGGAACAAGAACTGCTAACAATTTATTACATGCATTTGCTGGAGAATCTCAAGCAAGAAATCGCTACACTTATTATTCTTCAATTGCCAAAAAAGAAGGATATGTACAAATTGCTAATATCTTCGAAGAAACAGCAAATCAAGAAAAAGAACACGCTAAAAGATTAATGAAACTATTAAATGCCGAATTAAAGGGAGAAGCTTTACATGTCGAAGGTGATTTCCCAATCATGCTTGGAACAACTGCTGAATGTTTAAAAGCTGCTGCTGCTGGTGAAAATGAAGAATGGACTGACATGTATCCTGAATTTGCAAAAATTGCTGAAGAAGAAGGATTCCCTGAAATCGCTAAAGTATGTCAAAGTATCGCTGTTGCTGAAAAAATGCATGAAGCTAGATACTTAAAATTATTAGAAAACTTAGAAAATGGAACAGTCTTCAAAAAAGACGAAGCTGTTATGTGGAAATGTAATAACTGTGGATTTATTTATGAAGGAACTGAAGCTCCTGAAAGATGTCCTGCTTGCGATCATCCACAAGCTCATTTTGAAGCTTATACTTTCTTTAAAGGATAAAAATCTAAACCCAATTATGAATAAACATAATTGGGTTTTAAACTTTATACAAACGTATTCATTTCATAAAGATTTCACTATCAATAACACTGATATCTTTAACATGAGAGCATATGATACAATGCTCTTTTTTACTTTTAGCATTTTTATTAGCTTTTGATCATCCATTAAAAGGCATACTTGCTTTTTCCAATATAATAAATAACCATTGCTAAAATCAATGCCCAAACAATATCCATAAATGCATGTTGTTTAATCATAACAGTTGAAAGACAAATCAACACTGTTAAAACAACAATAGCGACACATAACCATGAATACTGTTTAATTCTTTGGCTTTTCAATAGCGATACACACATCATAACACTGTTATATACATGAATGCTAGGACAGACGTTGGTAGATGAATCAACGGAATAAATAAAGCTAACCAGACATTGAAATATGTTTTCATTATATAACTGAACTCTTAAATTTTGACCAGTAGGTATCAATGCATAAATAAGCAAAGATAAACTCATACCTAAAAACAAATAAAAATATGTTCTTTTAATACCAACCTGATCAATAAAAACAAAATAAGCGAAACCTAATACCATAAACACAAACCATAATATATATGGAATAACAAAATACTCATTAAATGGAATATAAGAATCAATCCATGAATCTGTAATAATCATACGTGATGAATGATGATTTTCTAATAACATAAAACCAATCATATAAGCAATAAAAAAATACAATAAATATTTTAAACCATTATATTTTTCTAAAAATGCTTTCATCTGCACAACCTCCTATGCTAGAATATATAGTAACATGATGATTTAATTATGTGAATTTGGTATGAACGGAGAACAATTTTATGAAAAATATTATTTTTGATATAGGTAATGTCCTTTTAGATTTTCAACCTGAAGCATATTTACAAAAACATTTTAATCCTTCTATTATGGGGGATTTGATGATGATTATCTTTTCTAGTGATGAATGGATAGAACTAGATATGGGAACAATGATGATTCAAGATGCTATCCAGTCTTTAACTTTAAAGCACCCTCACTACCATGATGAAATTATTTTTGTCATGGAAACTTGGACTCATATGATGACTCCTTTAGAAGACAATGTAGCTATTGTCAGGGAGTTAAAAGAAAAAGGTTATTCTTTATACCTATTATCAAATTTCCATAAAGAAGCTATTAAAACGATGTTTGAAAGATATGATTTCTTTAAACTTTTTGATGGTGGTGTCATTTCAGCTAATGAACATCTTGTTAAACCTGATCAAAAAATCTACAAACTGCTTTTAGAAAGATACCATCTTCAACCTGAAGAATCTGTTTTTATTGATGATATGCTTGCCAATATTAAAATGGCTGAAGAATTAAATATCCATGGTATTTATCTTCCTTATCAAAGTGATTTAAGAACAGAACTACAAAAACGTCATATTTTATAAACCTGTTATGTTCAACATAACAGGTTTATATATTTTCTAGAATCTTTTTTCTTTGTCTTAAATAAATCAGATATAATATAAGACTGATGACAAGAACTATACCTATAATAAGCATCAAACAATGCATAAAAAATGTTTCTGGTAAAATAGTAATGACTGGATCTGTTGTTTCATCAAAAATCCAATAATCATTTCTAAATACTATTTGATGAAAAAGAATAAAAGCCTTATTAAAATCAATCGCCGCAAAAAATCCAATAACTAAAGGGATACCTACTGAAAACAATGACGTTAATCTTAAAAAACGATATTCATGCTGTTTTATACGATAAATTCCCATTATAAATGTCATGATTCCACTGATAACACAAATCATTTGGATTGCTTCGAAGATTCTTTTAACTTCCTCAAAATGAATACATCCACTTGTCGACATAACAAAATTTGGTAGATTGAGATCTCCTTGGTAAAAAAGACTCTGATATTGAATCAAAACATCATAATTATGACGAATGACATCAGCTGAAAGTCCTGTACTTTCACTCAGATTTAAAAAATCAATATCAAAATAATAGAGTGGTTTAAAGAAAACTGTAAATACTACCGCAAAACTGATAATGAAAATAGCGAAAACAACAGCTAAGAAAATATCACTTTTTCTATTCTTTATAAATGAAGTCAGCACCTTTTTGCACCTCTACTTTAGATAAACCAGGATAGCTTTGTTGGCGTAATACTTCGTAAATACCTATAGCGACACAATTAGAAAGATTTAAACTTCTAGCATCAGCATCCATTGGAATACGAACACATTCATCTAAATGTTGTTTTAAAATATCATGTGGAATTCCATCATGTTCATGACCAAAGATGATATATTGATCCTGGTCAGATACATAATTTTGATCACTATAACATAGTTTTGAATAACGTGTAAAAAAATGATAATCGCCGTGATTTTGACTCACAAAATCTTCCCAGTTTTCATATACCTGCATTTGTAAATCCTTAATATAATCTAACCCGGCACGTTTCATATGTTTATCATCTAAAGAAAAACCTAATGGTTTAATAAGATGCAACTTCGAATGCGTTGCTACACAAGTACGCATAATATTCCCTGTATTTTGAGGGATTGCAGGATGTACTAAAACAATATGATTCATGATTAATCTCCCTCACCTTTCAAAATTGTATATAGCTTTTTAAGTGCTTTGGCACGATGTGAATACTGATTTTTTTCTTCCAATGTCAATTGTGCAGATGTTTTATGAAGCTCTGGCACATAAAAAATAGGGTCATATCCAAAACCATTTTCACCTTCAATTTTATCATAAATTTCTCCATCAAAATATTCTTCAATCAAGATAGGCTGTTGATCAGGTCTACATAAAGCCATAGCGCAAACAAATCTAGCACCTCTATCTTTACCCTTAACAGCATCAATAATATACTGATTCTTAATATCATAACTTGTATCATGCCCCATAAAACGTGCTGAATAAATTCCAGGTGCTCCATCTAAGGCATTGACTTCCAATCCAGAATCATCTGCCAATACAGGCTTATGAATCATATCACAAATTGTCTGAGCTTTAATTAAAGCATTTTCCTGAAAAGTCTTTCCATTTTCTTCAATATCTATGTCTTGATCAAACACATCTTTTAATGATTTGACTTCGATACCAATTTCTTCTAACATTGCTTTGATTTCTTTAATTTTTCCTTCATTTGTAGAAGCTACAATAATTTCTTTCATTTCTCTCACTCCATTTTCAAACTTTTCTTGACTTCTGATATAGGCATTTTCTGTCCCGTCCAAAATTCAAAAGAAACAGCACCCTGATAAAGAATCATGCCTTCTCCATTCATATATTCAAGACCTTTTTCTTTTGCTAGTGTTAATAACTTTGTTTCTTGAGGATTATAAATAATATCAGCCACCTTTAATGACTTATTGAGATAAGATTCATCAGGAATTAAACATCCATCAGTATGTGGTTCCATTCCTACATTTGTGGTTTGAATAAGCAAATAAGCATCTTTTAAATCATTTTTCAAAGATTGCATATCTTGCAAGGATTTTAATGTTATAGAACAATGACATTGTTGATTCATTTGTTCAACCCAATCCTTATGACTGCGATTATAAACAATAATGTCCTTAGCCTGTTTTGTCAGTGCAGCCACAATAGCTCTAGCAGCCCCACCAGCACCCAAAACAACAATTTTCTGTTGATGAAGATTCCAATGTTTTTCTTCACAGGCCTTGATAAAGCCGATTCCATCACTGATATGACCAATCAGCTTACCATGATCATTTTTGACTGTATTGACAGCCTGACAGAGTTTAGCTTCAGGAGTCAATTCATCAAGATAAGATAAAATCTTCACTTTATATGGCATGGATACATTAAATCCCTTGATGGGTAATATTCTGGCACTTGTTATAAAATTGGCAAAATGATTTTCCTCCACCTCAAATGCCAAATAAACATCATCAATACCCAAGTATTGAAAAGCTGTATTATGCATCATTGGTGAAAAGGAATGTTTTATAGGATTAGCAACAATACCATATAATCCTGTATAACCCGTAATCTTATTCATTATAACCCTGGTATATTATAATTGACTCATTTATCAGTCATTAAAATATACCTTCTCCTTTCTATCAACTTTATTAATACGTAGTTGATGACGTTTAGGTTTATATGTAAAATTGAAATATGTGTTTGTGGATTTGTATTTTTCCGTGTGGCTTTGACTACTTCAAGGAGGTTTAAACCACTCACTTATTCCTCAATAACGATGAGTTAGATGAGTCTTTGAATTCGCATTTTGAACCAGGTTTTATGGTCTAAGTGTTGTGGGTACCACATCACATGAAATTTATTTGAAAGGA